>JAISQZ010000140.1 GCA_031273905.1 Oscillospiraceae bacterium
AGTGACCGTCACAGCGGAACTGCGCGACCAGTTCGCCTTCCTCCACGCGGATCAGCTGCGGGGCGCGGGCGGTCTGCCGGTCGGCTCTGCGGGCAGCGCCGCCGTCCTGATCTCCGGCGGGATCGACAGCCCCGTCGCCGCCTGGATGATGGCGCGGCGCGGTCTGCGCCTGACGGCGGTTCACTTCGCCTCGCCGCCTTACACCAGCCAGCGCGCGGAGGAAAAGGTATTCCGGCTGCTGCGGCAGGTGGCGGGCTATGCCGGGCGCGTCCGGCTGCACGTGGTTCCCTTCACCAGATTCCAGGAAGCGATCCGCGCCAACTGCCCGGAGGAGCTGTTCACCCTGATCATGCGGCGTGCGATGATGCGTCTGGCGGAGCAGCTTGCCCTGCGCGAAGGCTGCGGCGCGTTAATCACCGGCGAAAGCCTGGGGCAGGTGGCAAGCCAGACCCTGCAGGCGCTCGTCTGCACCGATGGCGTCACCGAGCTACCGGTATTTCGCCCGCTCATCGGGATGGATAAGGACGACACCGTGCGCATGGCGCGGCAGATCGGTACCTTCGAAACCTCCATTTTGCCTTACGAAGATTGCTGCACCGTCTTCACCCCGCGTCACCCGCGCACCCGTCCCAAGCCGCAGCAGCTGGAGCGGGCCGAGGCCGCCCTCCGCTTGGACGAGCTTACACAGGAAGCCCTTGCGGAAACACGGTCGGTTTTGATTGACCCGTAAGCCCGCCCGCTGCCTATGAACCCGTGTTCACAGGAGGAAGGACGGATTTTGCGGAAGGTTTTTTCGCAAAGGCGGCGTTGCGGTCTGTGCGTACAGGTTCTTGAATCCGGTAAAGGAGGTGATGCCCTTGCACAAAGCGGAAGTGATCTCCGTCGGAACGGAGCTGGTTCTGGGGGAGATCACAGATACCAATGCGCCCTTCCTTTCCAGGGAGCTGGCAGGCATCGGCATTGCCGTGGAACGGCGCGGCACGGTGGGCGATAATCCCGCCCGGCTGCGGGAGGATTTCCTGCAGGCGCTCTCGCGCAGCGATATTGTGCTCCTTACGGGAGGACTTGGCCCCACCCCGGACGACTTAACCAAGGAGACCGTCGCCGAAGCGCTGGGGCTGGCGCTGGAAACGGATGAATTGCAGCTGCGCCGGATTGAGGATTTTTTTCGCAAGCGCACGCTGCCCATGCCGGAAGATAACCGCAAGCAGGCAATGGTTCCCAAGGGCTGCACCGTGCTTTATAACGAAAACGGCACCGCGCCCGGCTGCTGGATCAAGCACGGGAGCAAGCGCATTGCCCTGCTGCCCGGTCCGCCCCGCGAAATGAAGCCGATGTTCAGGCAGCTGCTGCCCCTGCTTGCGCCGTTTTCCTCGGGCGTGATCCTCTCGCATCACCTGCGCACCGTGGGGCTGGGCGAAAGCCGCATGGCGCAATTGGCGGAGCATTACTTGGATCTGACCAATCCCACCGTCGCGCCCTATGCCAAGGACGGCGAAAGCTACCTGCGCGTAAGCGCTGCGGCGGCAACGCGGGAGGAGGCGGAGGCGCTCTGCCGCCCGGTGCTGCGCAAGCTGACGGAGCTGCTTGGTTCTTACGTCTATGCCGTGGATGAAGGCCTGGCGCAAACCGTCACGCGGCTTTTGCGCGCGCAGGGCAAAACCGTCGCTTTGGCGGAATCCTGCACCGGCGGCGGCATCGCCCAGGCACTGACCGAGCTGCCCGGCGCCTCCGACGTTTTCGGCTGGGGGGTCGTAAGCTACGCAAACGAGTGCAAGCAAGCCCTGCTTGGCGTGCCAAGCGAAACCCTGCAAAGCCACGGCGCGGTGAGCGCCGAATGCGCGATGGAAATGGCGCGGGGCATCCGCCGCCTTTCCGGTGCCGCGATTGGTCTGGCGGTCACAGGGATCGCGGGTCCCGGCAGCGGCGGCGAGGCAAAGCCCGCCGGTCTGATCTTCCTTGCGGCCACGGACGGCGACCGCAGCCTGGAGCGCCGCCTGGAAACCGGGCGCGGCGACCGCGCCCACAACCGTCTTTATGCCGCAAAGCAGGCCTTCGATCTGCTGCGGCGGTTGTTGCTGGGGATCTGACGAAAACGATCCGTTCATTCGGTGTTTTGACAGCCTCAAAACACGCTCTAGAGGGGGAGAAGCATTTTATGGCAAAGGACAAGGGGCATTATCCGGAATCCGAGGATACGCTCAACGCGCTGGAGGGCGTGCTCAAGGCTTCCGGCACAACGGCAAAAAAGAAGAATTTTTTCGCGGAAAACTTTATCCCGCGCAAAACAGATTCCAAGCGAGAACGGCGACGCAAGGCTCTGCTGAGCTTTTGCGCACTGGTGATGTTCCTGTGCCTGCTGGTGCTGCTGTGGTTCTTCGTCATTGATCCCGGCATGGCGAAGAAAACCACCGGCGACATCAACGATGCATACGGCTCTTCACAGGAGACGGTCACAAATATCGACGGCGACGCGCTTTCCACCACCCGTTCCCAGGAACAGCGCCGCCTGAGCTACAGCAAGCTCCAGGCCATGAACCCGGAATACATCGGCTGGCTCAGCGCTCCCGGCGGCAAAATTGACCTGCCAATCGTAAAGACGACGAACAACAACTACTATTTGCACCGCGACTTCAAATGCAACCCAAGCCGTTACGGGAATCCCTTCCTGGATCAAAACAACAGCGTTGATCCCCTTGATGCCAACCTGATCATCTATGGGCACCACATGAAGGACGGCAAGATCTTCGCGCATTTGCAGGATTACCAGCAAAAGGAAACCGTCCTCAAGCATCCGGTCATCTCGCTGGAGCTTAAGGAGACCACCCTGCAATACAAAATCTTCGCGGTCTTTCGCACCAACGGCTACGCTTCCGAGGATAACGGCTACGTCTTCCAGTTCAACACCACCAATTTCACCGGCAAAGCGGATTTCGACGGCTTCATCCGTCAGCTCAAGCAGCGCACCCTGATCAATACCGGCGTGGATGTCGCCTATGGCGACCGGCTCATCAGCCTGCAAACCTGCATGTACGATTATTCAAACGAGTTCCTGGTCGTGGTGGGGCGCCTGGTGCGCAGCGGAGAAAGCACACAGCTTGATCCCGGCAAGGTGACGCGCAACAGCAACCCGCGCTATGCCCAAGCCTATTACGACAAACGGGAATACAACAATCCGTTCAAAAACGCGGAGCGCTGGTTCCCGGGAAAGCCGGAATAAAAACAAACGGCTTTTCTTTTGCACTGACTTCAATTTTAGGGGGAACACCGGCAAAGGGGGGGAGCGCGACAGCGTTTGGGGGAATGCCGCCGCAAGGTGGAATTGAAAAAATTTTTATCCTGCAGGGCTTGGCGAACGCTCCTTTGCAGGGAAAAATAAAGACGAAAAAAAAGCAAAAAAGGACTGTGAACAATGAAAAGCTCCATGACCCTTGTGGTCAGCCCCAATCCCGCCCTCGATCCCGCCGCTCTGGCGGAACTGCGCAGGTGTGCCGCCCCGGTTTCCGGTGCGTTCCTGCCGCAGCGTTGCTCCAGCTTTGAAGAGCTGCTGTCTTTGCTTCCGGCGCATCTCTCCCGCAGCGGCGTGGTGTTTGTCGCGGTCGCGCCGGAATCCTTCCGCGCATGTAAAACCCGCCTGTTTGCTTCCCTTGAAGGACTGAAAACAACCAGTGCGCCGGCTGCCCTTGCGCTGCAAAGCGAACCTCGGCCGGAGGATGCGGTTTTGCCGGAAAACGCCGCCGTCTTCCTTTCGGCGGATGGCTTGTTCAATGGCTTTGCTATGCGCAGCGGCAAGCAGCATTTGCTGTTCCTGCCCTTGGCAGCGGAGCGTCTCGCCCATCAGTCGCCGGGCGTCATCGCTTATCTGCGCAGCCTTGAAGGCGCAGGCAGCGCACTGGATGCCTTTTTTCCCGAAATTGCCGCTGGTGACCACGCGCTGTGCCCCATTGACGCAAGCAGCATCCTTCCGTGGCCGCCAAAGGAATTCCCGGATGCCCACACGGATTATTTTGCGCAAAGCGCGGTGACAGCCCGCGAAACGCCACCGCCCGCTGCTGTGCCCTCTGCGGCGGAAATTCACAGCTTCCAACAAAGCTGCGCCGTTTCCGCTGCGGCAGAAAAGGCATTGCGCGAGCTGCTGCTGCGCCTTGCGGAACAAAAGGAACGCTATGCCTTGGTTTTTCCCACGGCATGGCACGGCGTTGCCGATCTGATTGAGGCGCTTTGCGGCAATGACTGCTTTCTCCCTGTTCTGGTCGGCAGCCCGGAGGAAATTGCCGATCCCGAAACCGCCGTGCGCGTTTGCGAATGGTTCCGCAAGCAGGAAGGCTGCGATTTTTGCGGCGCGGTTTCCGCGCCCTTGCCGACGCTTGACGGCGGTTCCCTTCTTTCCGTTGCCGTCACCGGCTCCTCCGATTACGCGCAGGTGCGCCAGATGGAGCTTGGCGCGGAGGAAAGCCCCGGCGAATCCGGCGCACAGGCCGCGCTGGCGCTGCTGCAGCTGCTCTGCGATTACCGTGTGCGCAGCTGCCAGCCGCCCAAGCGCGCAAGGCTCGTCGCGCTGCCGCAGCCGGATGCCGCGGACTCCCGCCCAAAACGCCGGGCGGTCGTCGCCTCCCTGCTTGCCGCGGCTTCTGTCATTGCCTGCATGGCAATCGCCCTAAGCGGCAGCTCCTCCTTCGCCGCCAATCCCGGGCAGGAAGCGCCCGGCAGCGAAAGCGCCGTCATCGAAACGCTGCAAACCGAACCTGCGGCGCGGCTGGGTGAGCTGCTTGCCGGTGTTGCGGAGCTGCTCCCCGCCGCCAAAGAAATGGGTTTATCCACCCTCGCGGCGAACGAAGCCCCTCCTGTGACCTATGACGCGACAACGGCAAAGTCACCGCTGGAAGCCATTGTCAACCTCACCAGGGTGGTGCTTCAAAAGCTCGGCGCGGCGCTTGCGGAATTTGCCAAGGAAGCCGCCCGCGCCGTTACCAGCACACAGCGCAGCGAATCCGCCACCACCACCACCACTGGCAGGGTGGTCACAACAACAACAACGGCTGCGGCGGAAAACGCGCTGTTCCAGTTCCGGGTATCCGGCTACGGGCACGGCGTGGGCATGAGCCAAAACGGCGCCATGGTCTATGCCGACAAGGGCTGGTCTTATGAAAAAATCCTCAAGCACTATTATCCCGGCGTCACCGTCAAAAAAGACAGCGCCCCTCCTTCCAGGGTGACGCATGACGGCGTTACATATCCGACAGCGGAATATCTCGCCCGCATCGCCTGCGAGGAAATCGGCTACCCCGGCAAGGTGCCGGAGGAAGCCTTCAGGGCGCAGCTTATCTGCGCTTATACCATCGCCAAGCGCAACAAGTTCAGCACGACAGAAAGCAACCAGCACATCACCGGCGCGGCGGAATGGCGTGAGCAGGCAAAATACCAGGCAAAATCCCTTGCGCTTGCCGCCGAGGTGCTGGGGGAATACGTTGATTTCGGCGGCAAGACCGCCAACACCCTGTATTTCGCTTCCTCTGCCGGAAAGACGGCGAACGCCGCCTATGTTTGGAATTCCAGCAGCCCGGAAAGCTACCTCACCGGCGGAAGAACAAGCCCTGAAACCGTGCAGATAAGCAATCCCAGCTTCACCTCGGCGGAAATCCGCGCTTTTGTGGCGACCTATAACGCCGCTCAAACCAGCAGCGCCAAGCGCATCACCCTAGGCAGCGACCCGGCAACCTGGTTTGGCACGCCAAAGACCGACAGCGTCGGTTACGTGGAAAGCATCCGCGTCGGCGACAAAACCCTGACCGGCGGCGAGGTGCGCTCCAAGCTTTTCACCACCAAGCGTCTGCGCTCCCACTGCTTTACCATCAGCTTTCAGGCGGGGAAATAAATCGAAAACGCGGCGACCGACAAAAATTTTTTCTCCCAAGCCCCTTTTCATCCCGCCGTTTTTCCTGTATAATGATTTCAAGTGGATGAACGATGCCCCGGGTGAAGGAGAACGACTGTGGAAAAAGCAAAAATAAATCTGACCATTTGCGGCGTGGACTATGTGCTCCTCAGCGAAAAGCCGAAGGAATATCTGGAACAGATGGCGGCGCAGCTTGATGCGCAAATCGGGCAGCTCCTGCGTGACAACGGACGCATTTCCGCCACGCAGGCGGCGGTGCTCTGTGCGCTTTCCGCAGCGGACGGCGAGCATGAGGCAAAGACGACCGCCGAAAATTTACGCACGCGCATCCAGGAATATTTGGAGGATGCCGCACGCATGAAAAAGGAAGCGGAGCTGTTCCGCCACGAAGCGGCGCAGCTCCACCGGGAAAACGCTGAACTTCGCCGCAGGCTTGGCGGCAAGTGAACGCGTCTTCGGCTTTTCGTTCAGGGCGGGGAATCATCCCCGCCCTGTGTTTTTGATTGAACTGTTATTTTTACAAAAGCTCCCGGATTTTTCGGGCAAGCCCTCAAGAGCGCCCCGTTTCCACCAGCGTCGCAACGCCCTTTTCGTTATATTGTGAGGAAATGATCCCGCCCTTTGAAAGCCTGGAATAGATCCCCTGGAGCGTTTCGTTATAGCAAAACAGCCCTGTAATATTGCTGAACCCGCGCAAGCCGGGATCCTCCTTGGAAAAATCGCAGTTGATGCTTTGATGCGGCAAACAGAATTCCTGCAAAAGATAATCGGCGTGCAGCGCCTGGGCAAGCGCCGCCTCCCATTCCTCCTGCGTGCAGTCGAACCCTGCATAAACCCCCTTGGAGCCATAGAGGTCATAGGGCTTGATGATCCACAGCGCTTTTTCGCTAAGCACCCGGTGCTCCCGGATCGTTTCGGCGTTCAGGCGGTAGGTTTTGGGCACATGGGCCTGGATAAAGGCGCGGTCCTCCCCGCTCAAAAAGGACTGCGTCTCCTCCCCGTGCAGCAGATGGAACAGGTATTTGTTGTGGATGATCTGTGTGCGCAAGGAACCGATCAAGCAGACCTTGCCGCGCCTGACCGCTTCCAAAAACGGCTGCACCTCACTGTAATTTTGCATGATATCCGTTGTCACCGCGCGGCGGTAAATCGCGTCAATGCATGTGCCGCCGGGCGAAAGCAGCCGTTCCCCGTCAAAGCGCAGTGCGCGGATGTCGCAGATTTCGGCGCTGATCCCCGCGCGGGCAAAGGCTTCGGCAAAGCGGTGGAATTCCGCCAGGGTCGCCCTGTCCAAAAAATCCACAATGGCAACACAGGGCTTTCCCCGGTCGCCGGCATAGTCCCGCCAATTCGCGCAAAACGCCGTTACCCAGGAATCAAACAGCTCAAAGCTTTGCAGCGCTTTCCCCTGCGCCGCGCGTTGAAAGGCGCCGTTGTATTGCAGCGCCTGCTGCAACACCCGATCCTCGTTCATCGCGCTGGAACCATCCGTATTGACCTCACAGAGCTTGATTGTGCCGCTCTCTTCCCCAAAGAAGATATCAATCCGCGCAACCGGCACCCGAAGCCTATAGCCCGGCTCCAGCAAAATCAATTCCTCCAGCGCCCGCTCAAACGGAAACAGCGCACGGTATGCCGGATCGCTCAAATAGCGGTCAATCACCTTGTTAAAAATCGAAAAGCACTGCGCGGCAAAACGCGCAAAGCGTGCAGCCGTCTCCGCGTCAAAAACCTTCGGGAACGCCAGGGAGCGCACACATCTGCCGTTGACATGCAGCTCGGAAGCCTCAAGGAACGCCGCGGCTGCTTCAAAGTCGCGCTTTGCGGCAGCGTAATCGGCATCAAACTGCCGGATCATTTCCTGTTCAAAGGACATGTTGCAACACCCCGTTCGTTATGTAATACCGCTCGTCCTTCGGCAAGCGGGCAAGCGCCGTTTCCGTCATTTGTTCCAGCAGCGCGCGCACCGGGAATCCATATACCCGCGCACCCTCCCCCTGCGCCATCAGCGCGTCCTGCGCCCGAAGGATCTCCCCGCAGCCATCGCCGCCCCCAAGCTTTTCCAGCCAAGTGCGCACCGTATCCCGGTCAGAAAAAATCCCTTTGAGCAGCGCGGCATAAGCAAGCGCCCGCTCTATTGGGCAGCTATCCGCCACGCGAACCTCAATATATTGCCGCAGCCGGACATCCGGGAACACCATGGAGCTTTCGTGCAGCGCCGCCTGCAGCGGGGAATCCTCCGCCCCGCCGCGGACGATCGTGGCCGCCGCCAGCACATAATCGGCATAAGCGGCAAAGCCGAAGCCCGCATCAAACAGCGACGGCGGTATGCCGGTGCGGCCGGGATCCACA
>JAISQZ010000163.1 GCA_031273905.1 Oscillospiraceae bacterium
GGCGCGGAGCCTGCAGCGGTCGCCGCAACAACCGCGGAAAAGGCGGCTCCTGTGCAAGCTTTCTCCCCCAACCGCCTGGAGGCGGTCAGCCCAAACAAGAAAATCACGCTTGAACTCATCACGGCACCGAAAAACAGGGAATTCGTCCTCGGCTTGGAAGAACCCAATCTAAAAGGGCTTGCATTTAAGGCAACGGTGGAAAATGAAACCTGGCTGATCGACTCCGGCTCCGAAACCTATTACTATTCCGATGAGGGCACCGAAGCATTTGTCTATTATTATGTCGCATACCCGGAGGACGGCTTTGTGCGGGGCGACAACACGGTTGAAATTTGTGTATCTCTGCAAATGTTTTCCAGCGACGACTTTTATTTCGACAGCTTCATCTCCCGCAACGACTTTTATTCCAGCAGCTTCACCGTAGATTTCACCGCCACAAGTATGCTGGATTCCATGGAAACCTCCGCCCCCCTGAGCCTCGACACCGCAAGCACTGCGCAGCTTAGTCCCGAAGAGGACGCCTTTACCTTTTTCTCCTTCACCCCCGCCAAAAGCGGATATTATATCCTCACAGGCGTAGTGAAGGCGCAGGGGGACGACCTTGTCGATCCCTTTGCCTATTTGGTGGACGACACCAGCGGCGCGGTTTTGCAGAACGCTTTCCTCTGGGAAGACGACGGTCTCTCCAGTGTGCTCATCGCGGGCAAAACCTACTACTACGCTGTGAACTACTATTATTACGGCGACGAAGCCCCTTCCGTTGAAATCACCCTTAAAGTGACCGGCATGGAGGCTGCCGTGCTGCAACCCGCCAAGCTGACCAGTGTAACGCATGCGGAAGGGCAGCCGGTTCTCTTTTCCTTCACACCCGCTACCGCCGGGCTTTACAGCATCCGCTCCGCCAACAATGCGAACAATGCCGACCCTTACGCGACGCTTTACGGCTCGGGCGGGGAATTGCTGGGTTACGATGATGACGCGACGATCAACTCTCGTCCCCTGGGCACCTATAATTTCAACCTGAACTATACGCTGGAAGCGGGGGAAACGGTCTATATCCTTACACAAGTGTTCTCCAATTCCGCAGCAAGCTACCAGATCATTGCCGATCCTGCCAAGACCGTACTGAAAAAGGACGCAACCATCTATTACGGCAAAAGTACGCCGGTTGCGGCTCTGCTGGAGGAAAGCACGCACACTTATCTCTATGCGGAGAGTGCGGATTACGGGATCGTGGATTTGGATTATTACTATGGTGACCTTCTCGGTCTGAAACGCGGCACGACGGAGGTAAGCCTCTATGAAGCAGACGGCAATGCGCTGGGCACAGTGAACGTCAAGGTGAATTATACCTTCTTCCAATGGATTTTGGTGATCTTTCTGGGCGGCTGGGCATGGATGGATCCCTACCTGTTCCTCAATGCCGGCGATTTGCTCGATGTCGACGATTTGCTCGATCATCTGTTCAACCCCTCCTATTGGTGGTAACCGCAAAAGCGGGAACCAAAACGGCTCTGCGGCAAACGCGCCGCAGGGCTGTTTTTTTAGCAAAAAAACATTAATAAAATGTAAACATTGCTCTTGCAAGGGCAAAAGGTCTTGCTTTTTTTTCGCGGATGCGGTATCATATTGAGTGATTAGCACTCGTTGGCTTCGAGTGCCAAAATGAATACTGGGGGAAAGCACAATGAGCGATGCGGCAAAGAAGGAATTCCAGGCGGAATCCAAGCGGATGTTGGATTTGATGATCCATTCCATTTATACCCATAAGGAAATCTTTTTGCGGGAGCTGATCTCCAACGCAAGCGACGCGATTGATAAGCGCTATTACCAAGCACTGCAAGCGGGCGACAGCGGCATGAGCCGCGATAGCTTCGAAATCGCGCTTTCTGTTGAAAAGGAGGCGCGCCTGTTCACCATCAGCGACAACGGCTGCGGCATGAACGCGCAGGAGCTTGAAAGCAATCTGGGTACCATCGCGCGCAGCGGCTCCCTGCAATTCAAGGCGGAGGTGGGCAGCGCGGAGGAAATCGACGTGATCGGGCAATTCGGCGTGGGATTTTACGCCGCTTTCATGGTGGCGGACGAAATCACGGTGGAAAGCCGCAAGATGGGCGAGGAGCAAGCCTGGCGCTGGCATTCCGAGGGCGTGGAGGGCTTCACGGTGGAGCCCTGCGAAAAAGCGGAAACCGGCACGACAATCACCCTGCGCATAAAAGCAAACAGTGAGCAGGAGCAATACGACGATTATCTGGAAAGCTACCGCATCCGGGAGCTGGTGAAACGCTATTCCGATTATATCCGCTATCCCATCCGCATGGAGGTGGAAACCAGCCGCCCCAAGCCCCTGCCGGAGGGTTCCCCCGAGGACGCGCAGCCGGAATGGGAAAGCGTCACCGAACGCCAGACGCTCAACAGCATGTCCCCTTTGTGGCGCAAGAACAAGAGCGAGGTCAGCGAGGAGGAATATTTCCAGTTTTACCAGGACAGCTTCCACGACTACGAAAAACCGCTGCGGGTGATGCACTCCTCCGCCGAGGGCACGGCAACCTATCAGGCATTGCTCTTTTTGCCGCGCAAGGCGCCCTTCAATTATTACAGCAAGGACTTTGAAAAGGGCTTGACCCTTTATGCCAGCGGCGTGATGATCATGGAGCACTGCAAAGATCTTTTGCCCGATTGCTTCAGTTTTGTGCGTGGGCTTGTGGATTCACAGGATCTTTCGCTCAACATTTCCCGTGAAATGCTCCAACACGACCGCCAGCTCAAGCTGATTGCCAAGCACTTGGAAAAAAAGATCAAGGCGGAACTCAAGGATCTGCTGGAAAGCGACCGGGAGAGCTACAACGCCTTTTATGAAGCCTTTGGTCCGCAATTGAAATATGCCCTTTACGCAAGCTACGGAATGCAGCGGGAACTGCTGGCGGAGCTGCTGCAATTCCCCTCCACCACACAGGAAGGCCCCGCCACCTTCGCGGAATACATCGCGCGGATGCCGGAGGAGCAAAAATATATTTATTACGCCTGCGGTGAATCCGCCGCACAAATCAAACGCCTGCCGCAGTGCGAGCGCCTGACCGAACAGGGCGTTGAGATCCTTTGCCTGACGCAGGATGTGGACGAATTCCTCTTTAAGCTTTTGCAGCAGGTGGAGGAAAAGGAACTGCGCTCCATTTCCGATGCGGAGCTGGAGCTGGAAAGCACGGAGGAAAAAGAGCGGATTGAAGCAGAGACAAAATCTCACCAATCCCTGCTTGACGCCATGAAGTCCGCCCTGGGCGAAAAAATCGCGGAAGTGGCGTTGACCGCAAGGCTCAAAAGCCACCCTGTTTGCCTGACCACCACCGGGGGCGTGACGCTGGAAATGGAGCGTGTGCTGGCCATGCAGCCCGGCGGTGCGGAAACGCCAATGAAGGCGCAGCGCGTGCTGGAAATCAACGCTTCGCACCCCATTTACGCCAAGCTGCTTGCGCTGCAGGAAAGCGCACCCGCGCAGGTTGCGGAATACGCGCAATTGCTTTACAATCAGGCTCTGCTGATTGAAGGATATCCTGTTGAGGATCCGGTCGCCTTTTCCAACGCGGTCTGCAAACTGATGGTGTAACTTCCTGTTTTGAAGGAGATGCGATGGCGGATATCGTTTATACCTTTGCCGGCAAGCCCTACCTGAACCTCACAAACGCCTGCCCTTGCGCCTGCACCTTTTGCATCCGCAGCGCGGCGGATGGCGTAGGAACCGCGCAAAGCCTTTGGCATCAACGCGATCCCTCCTGGGAAGAAATCAAAGCCGCATTGGAGGGCTATGACTTTTCCCGGGCAAGGGAAGCCGTGTTCTGCGGCTATGGCGAACCCTTTTGTGCGCTGGAAATGCTCCAAAAGACCGCGCGGCGGCTTAAGGAAAGATACCCCGGCATGGCGCTGCGCGTCAACACAAACGGCTTGGGCGACCTGATCAATCAAAAACCCACTGCGGCGGCGCTTGCGGGCTTGGTCGATGCATTCTCCATCAGCCTCAACGCCCCCAATGCCGCGCGTTATCAGGAATTGTGCCGCACACGCTTCGGCGAAGCGGCATTTGATGCCGTGCTGCGCTTTGCCAGGGAATGCAAAAGCATCTACCCCAAGGTGATCCTCTCCGCAGTGGATGTGATTACCCCTGCGGAAATTGCGCAGTGCCGCAAAATCGCGGAAGAGCTTGGCTTGCCCCTGCGGCTCAGGCATTTCACCACATAAATCGAGTAGGAGGGTAGCCATTAGTTGACTACCCGACCTCTCACACCACCGTGCGTACCGTTCGGTACACGGCGGTTCCTTAGTTCACACAGCATTTTAGATAATAGTCAGTCATGG
>JAISQZ010000194.1 GCA_031273905.1 Oscillospiraceae bacterium
AGATGCAAGAAAATTTTCCGAAAATTTTGGACAAAAACTGTCGAAATTGCGCAGCACGGGGCGGCGCGTTGACGCAAACGATCTGCGAACCGCGCCCAAGCAACGCCTGCGGCAACAAAAACCACCGCCCGGCGCTTTGCCGGCGCGGCGGTTATCGTTTCATTTAGATATGACCGGCTCGGTCGGATGGGAAAACGCCGCAAAGACGGCGTTTCAGCCGCCCTCGCCTTGCGCCCACTTCGCGGCAATCAGCCTTCGCGCGGAAAGGAAAACCGCCCCGCCCAGTGCGCAAAGCTCCGGGTTATCCTCCTGCCCGCAAAGCCGGGCAAAGACCTCCCCAATTTCCGCCGCCTGTTTTTCCGGGGTATCCTGGTTGCGCAGGGCAAGGCGGTATTGCGTAAAAACCCCGCCGTCGGAAATTGTGTCCCAGAAATCCTTCGCGTGCAAAATCAGCGCGTTGTTCATGGAGGTGATCGCCGCATCCGCCAAAAGCTGCGGCTTGAGCAGTGCGCTAAGCGCACTCTGCCCGCTGAACACCATCAGCACATGCAGCTGCTGCTCCCTGGCTTTTTCCGGCGTAAAGCCAAAGCTTTCCGCCATTTCCAGCAGCTCCGGGCTTTGCACGGACAGTTTGGCAAGCTCACGCGCCAGCCGCTTCGCCCGCTCCAGGGTTCCCTCGGCGCGCAGCTGCTCGGTCATTGCCGCAAGGGCATCCAGATCGTCACCCTCCTGCGGCGCCGCCGCGTTGAATATTTTGATGTCTCCGTCTGTTTCCCGGGGCATGGGAACCTTCTCTCCTTCAAACAACAGCCGGGCGGCGTGTGCGCCGCATCCGGGATTTGTAGGTCAAAACGGAATTCACCTGGGAATCGTTCACCTGCTCGTGACCGACCGTGACGCAGCCGCAGCTGTACATGCCGCGAAAATCACTGCCGCCGGTGACCAGGATGTTTTCGTTCTTTGCAAGGGCAAGCAGCTGCTTTTGCAGCTCGCGCGGGTTGGAACGGTGATAAACCTCCACACCATCCAGCCCTGCGGCGATCAATTCGTCCAGCAGCCCCGCCGCGTCATTTTCGCCCGGATGCGCCAAAACCGCAATTCCGCCGGACTGATGAATTGCCTCAAGCGCCTCAAGCGGCGAGGGGAAGCGCGGGTGCACCAGAATGTTGTCGGCGCTTTCCGCGTGAAAAAGTTCCTGGAAGACGCCGCCATACATATGGTCGGTCAGACCGCTTTCCAGCAGTGCGCGCACCATGTGCTGCGGATAGACGCAGGTGGAACCCTTCGCGTATTCCTGCACAAGCTCCGCGTCAATAGGATAGCGCTGCATCAGCTTGAGCAGCATATGCTGGCTGGCGCGTTTGCGGACGGAAAGATTGCTTTTGCACAAGCCCTCCAGGCGATCCGGGCTTTCGCTGAGGTAGCAAAGCATATGCACCTCCTTGCCATTGGCGGGATTGGTGCAGGAGAGCTCCACGCCGGGGATCACCTGAACGCCGTGGCGTTCCCCGATGATGCGGGCGCGCACCACGCCGGCAAGGCAATCCTGATCCGTCACCGCGATGGTGGCAATCCCCTGTTTTTTTGCCAGAGCAATCAGATGATCAATCCCCATGGAACCATCCGAAAGCCTTGTGTGGCAATGTAAATCCCCCGCCAATGCGCCGTCCCCCTTTTTCAAAGAAACCGTGTAAAAGCCAAGATACCCGGATGTTACAGGATTCTTTATGATACATCTATTATAAGGCAAGCGCCGCGGAATTGCAAGCGTTTTTAAAATCAATTTTCTGGCAGAAGCGCTGCCAAGGGAAACAATGGCAAGCAAGCCGGTTGCGTTTTGAGAAATATAAACATTCTACAAAAAACTTGTTGAATTTGCCGGTGCGGTATGGTAGAATAGTAGCATTCCATCGAATGCATAGGAGGATAACAAGTGAAAGCGTATTCTGCTGAGGATATCCGCAATATCGCGCTGGCCGGGCACGGCGGGCGCGGCAAAACCACCCTCGCCGAGGCGATGCTCTTCCTTGCCGGGGCGAGCGACCGTTTGGGGCGCGTTGGCGACGGCAACACCGTGATGGATTACGACGCGGAGGAAAAGAAGCGCCGGGCCTCCGTCTCGCTTTCCATCGCGGCGCTGGAATGGCAGGGCAAAAAGCTCAACTTGCTTGATACGCCCGGTCTGTTCGATTTCGCGGGAGAGGTCAGCGAGGGCGTGCGCGCGGTGGAAAGCGTGCTGATTGTCACCGCCGCAGGCTCCGGTTATGACGTGGGCGCTTCCAAGGCCTTCAAAGCGGCAAGCGCGCGCGGCTGCGCGGTCTTTTTCGCCGTCACCCGCTGCGATGCGGAAAACACGGATTTTTACAAAACCTTCGCAGCCCTGCGGGAGGCGCATGAGGGCAAGCTTTGCCCTGTGACCGTCCCCTGGGTGCAGGGCGACGCCGTGGCGGGCTACGTCGATTTCCTTTCGGAAAAAGCCTACCGGTACGAAAAAGGCAAGGCTGTGGAAACCGCTATGCCGGAGGACGTTCAAATTGATGAGCTGCGCGAAATCTTCAGGGAAGCCGTCGCTTCCGCGGACGACGCGCTGATGGAAAAATTTTTTGGCGGCGAGGAATTCACGCCCGGGGAACTGGCCGTCGGCCTGGCGCAGGGCGTTGCCGCCGGAAGCATTTATCCCGTTTATGCCTGTGCGGGCTATAGCGCGGACGCCGTCGAGCTGCTGCTCAACGGTCTGGCGGTTGCCGCGCCAAGCGCCGCCGCCGCTGCGGGCGAGGGCGGGCTTGCCTGCGACGCCGCAAAGCCCCTCAACGCGATCTGCTTCAAAACCGTAGCGGATCCCTTTGTTGGAAAGATGTCCTTTTTCAAGGTCGTTTCCGGCAAAATCACGCCGGACGCCCCCGCCTTCAACGCCCGCACGGGCGAAAGCGAGCGCATGGGCAAGATCATCTTTGTCAAGGGCGGCAAGCAAGAGGATAGCGCCGCCATCCCTGCGGGGGATATCGGCGTGGTGACAAAGCTTGCGGGCTTCCGCACGGGCGATACCCTCAGCACTGCCAAGGCGAGCGCAATGCTGGAGGGCGTCTCCTTCCCCGCGCCCTGCCTTTCCATGGCGGTGCACGTGCGCAAAAAGGGCGAGGAGGAAAAGGTGGCGGCGGGCCTGCTGCGCCTGGCGGAGGAGGATCCCACCATCCGTTTTGAGGTCAACCACGAAACCCACGAGCAGGTGCTTTCCGGCTTGGGCGAACAGCACCTGGACGTGGTCGTTTCCAAGCTGCGCACCAAGTTCGGCGTGGAAGTGGATTTGAGCGCCCCGCGCGTGGCGTACCGCGAAACCATCCGCAAAAAGGTGGAAGCGCAGGGGCGGCATAAAAAACAATCCGGCGGGCACGGGCAGTTCGGCGACGTATATATCCGCTTTGAGCCCTGCGAGAGCGAAAGCCTGGTTTTTGACGAGGAGGTCGTGGGCGGCACGGTGCCCAAGCAGTATTTCCCCGCGGTGGAAAAGGGTTTGCGCGAATGCGTCGCCAAGGGCTTCCTTGCGGGTTACCCCATGGTCGGGGTCAAAGCGGTGCTTTATTTCGGCTCCTATCACCCGGTGGATTCCTCCGAAATGGCGTTCAAAACAGCGGCGCACATCTGCTTCAAAAACGCGATGCCAAACGCCGCGCCGACCATCCTTGAACCCATCGGCACACTGAAGGTCTTTATGCCGGACGAAAACCTTGGCGATATCATGGGCGACATCACCAAGCGGCGCGGACGCGTGCTTGGCATGGGCGCTGCGGACGAACCAAAGACGCAGCAGCTCGAGGCCGAGGTTCCTCTGGCGGAAATGGGCGATTTTGCTACGGCGCTGCGTTCCGTCACGGCCGGGCGCGGGTATTTTTCAGTTGCGTTCGCCCGTTATGAGGACGCCCCCGCCATGGTGGCGCAAAAGGTGATTGAGGAAGCCGCAAAGCGCAAGG
>JAISQZ010000233.1 GCA_031273905.1 Oscillospiraceae bacterium
AAAGGAATAGATCAGTAGCTGCGACACCGGCATCCCGAAGCAGCGTTCCATAGCCTTGGCATACATGCGCAATTGCCTGGCATAGCGCTCTTTAAGCGCTTCCAAGGATTCCACGCGGTCGGTTTTATAATCCAGCAGAACCAGTTTGCCCGCTTCCTCAAAAGCGCAGTCCACAATTCCCTGCACCACGATTTCCTCGCCTTCCAGCACCGCGCCGGGTATCTCCTTCCCCTGTGTGAATTCCGCTGCCGGAAGGCGCAGCGTAAATTTCTTTTCCCGCAGCAGGCGCGGTGAAGCGAGCATCCGCCGGGCAAACTCACCTTTGAAAAAGACGGATAATTTGCCGCGATCAAGCGCGTCCGCCTCCTTTTTCGATAAAAAGCCCTCCCCGCACAGCCGCATGATCTCTGCTTCCAGATCCCGCGCCGCAGCGGCGTAATCGGCAAACTGCAAAAAGGAATGCATCGCGCTGCCTTTTTGCGCGGCGGTTAACCCGCCCTGCCGCAAAAAAGCGGGCTGGCTGCTGAAGGCGTATTTTTCGCGCTGCGCACCTTCCGTCAGTTCCGAAACCCCCCGCTTTGCCGCAAGGAACGACAAGGCTTCGTAAGGATAGCGGTAATCTAGGCGCCGATGTATTTCCGCAAGCAGCTGTGCGTCCGCAGCGGCGGTTCCCGGCTGCCGGGCGGCGCTTTCTGCCGCTTGCGGCGCCTCGGGCGTTTCAAAAAAGAACTCCATTTCAGCGCCGCAGGGCAGTGTGCAGTTGGATTCCATCTCTGCCGCCGCCCGCAGCGCATGTGCGTCCGGATGCCGCAAAAGAGCCAGCAGCAGCCAATCGGCATAGCTTTTGGCCGATTGCATTGATTGCGCCAGGTGCGCCCCTGCGCCAGCCACGCGCAGCGCCGCTTTTCGGAGCCTGCCTTCCAGCTCCTTGCCGGAAAGCACCAGCACCAGGCGATCCCGTGCGCGGGTCATGGCAACATAAAGCAGACGCAGCTCCTCACTTTTCGCGGCGTGAAGCTGTGCGTTTTTGACCGCTTCATGCGGCAGGGTGGCAAGCTTTACGCGCGCTTCCGGTTCGGGGCGCTGCAGCCCCAGCCCCAATTGCCCGTGCAGCAGCAGGGGATTGCGGCTGTCCCGTTCATTGAAGCCGCGCCCGCATTGCGCAAGGATGCACACAGGGAATTCAAGCCCCTTGGATTTGTGAATGCTCATGATGCGCACCACGTCCGCGCTTTCGGAAATATCGCTGACCGTCAGCAGGGTTTCGTTTTTCTCAATCTGCTCCAGATAACGCAAAAAGCCGGAAAGGCTTGCCCCCGCGTTTTCAGCGTAGCTGACCGCTTGATCCTCCAATCGCTGGAGGTTTGCCTTGCGGCGGCCGGGCTGCGGCATCGCGCCGACCAGCGCGAGCATTCCGCTATCTTCCAGCAAAAAGCGGATCAGATCCCCCGGCGGCAGCACAGCGCTGTGCGCACGGTATTCACCAAGCTTTTCCAGGAATGCCGCACAGGCACGATCCCCCTGCAAAGCCGCCGTGCGCAGGCAATGGAAGATGCTTGGCGCGGAAGGCTCCGCCGCACGCAGCCTGGCAAGCTTTGCGGGTGAAAAGCCGAACACGGGCGAAAGCAGCAGCGCCAGCATCGGCACATCCAAAAGGGGATTATCCACCGCCCGCAGCAACGAAAGCAGGAACTGAATTTCGCGGCTTTGAAACAGGCTTTCCATCCGGGCGGTGTGCGCGGCAACCCCCTGCGCCTTGAGCGCCTGGGCAAAGACCAGACCCGCGCTTTTGTCCGAACGCAGGAGGATGGCAAAATCCCGCGGGCGGAGCGTGCGAAGCCGCCCCTGATCGCTGATTTGCTCCCCGTGCGCTAGGCATCCGGCAATATAACGCGCAACATAAGCCGCCTCCCGCTCCAGCGCCTGCGCGGCGTTCGCCTGTCCGGTTTCCAACAGATGAAGCTGCGCGTCAGGCCGTTGCGCCGCAGGATGTTCTACACCGCAAATAAGCTCCTCCTGCGCACTGTAATCAATTTCCGCCGCTTCCTGGCGCATGAGCTGACGGAAGACAAAATTGACCGTCTGCGTCACGCCGGGACGCGACCGAAAATTGCGTCCAAGGATCAGGCAGGCGGGGTAACGCCGCCCGTCATAGGGGAAATAATCGCGGCGCTTTTGCAGAAACTGCTCCGGATTTGCTTGGCGGAAGCGATAGATGCTCTGCTTAACGTCGCCGACCAAAAAGAGATTGCTTTCCTCCCTGGAAAGCGCTTGGAACAGCTTTCCCTGCGCTAGGTTGACATCTTGGTATTCATCCACCAATATTTCACGGAACTGCCCGCTGATCTCCTTGGCGAGCGGTGTTTTTTCGCCCTGCTCCGTGAGCAAAAGGCGCAGCGACCAGTGCAGGAGGTCATTGAAATCCGCCGCCTTCTGCCGGCGCTTCCGCGCGGCGAAGCGCTCCAGAAAATCCTGCACAAGCGCGGTGAATTCCTCCGCAAGCGGCGCGAGGGTGCGCATATCCTCCTCGTGCTCCGCCTCGCTGACGCAGAGCAGGGCGCTCAGTTGCGCGAGTTCCTTTTTCCAAAGCGCCCGCTTTGCCTTGCATTGCGCGGCAAGCATACTTTCACAGCCCTTCGGTCTGCGCCCAAGCGCGGCATAGCGCAGCGCGGCAAAGGCGCGACGCAGCGCGTCCCAGTGCCCCTGGTCGACCAGCGCCTTCAGCGCCTCCAAAGCGGCAAGATCGCTTTGCACCGCCGGGAGATAAGCTTTTGCCAGCGGCTCTTCCGCAGCAAGTTCCGCCGCCGTCTGAAGCGCCATTTGCCGCGCAAAGCCCAGACCCTCCCGCACCCGCGCCAGCAGGAGCTTGCCCCAGATGCTTGCCTGGGGCGGATCTCCCTCGCCATATGCGGCGGCGGCGCGTTGCAGCCAAGCCTGGGGATCCGGATCCGCGTTGGCAAAATCGGCGCATTGCAGCAGCATTTTTTTGAACACCGCATCGTCGCCGCCCAGCTCCAGCAGCAACCCCAGCCGCGCAAAGCTTTCCGTACCGCGCCGGTACGCCTCCTCCAAGGTTTCCTCCGCCGCTTCCGCTTTCCAGAGCGTTTGCTCGCTCTCGCTGAGCAAACGCAGCTCCGGCGGCAGTTCCAGCGCGGCAAAGTGTTCCTTCACCAAGCGCAGACAAAAGCTGTCAATCGTACAAATTTGCGCCAAGGGCAGCAACTGCTGCTGGCGGCGCAGCAAGGCGTTTTCCGGCTGTGCCGCCAGCAGCTCGCCCAGCGCCTTGCGGATGCGCTGGCGCATTTCCGCCGCCGCAAGGCGGGTAAATGTGACGATAAGCAATTCATTGGCGGCGCAGGGCTTTTTTTCATCGCTGAGCCAACGAAGCACACGCGCCACCAGAACGGCGGTCTTGCCCGAACCCGCCGCAGCACTCACCAAAAGACTGCCGCCCTGTGATTCAATCGCCTGCTGCTGTTCCGCCGTCCACTGCATCCGGCGCACCCCCTTCCTGTTCCAAAGACGCAAGCGCTTCCTCAAATGAAAGCGCCGCCGCCGTGCGCACAGCTTCCCCCGCCTCCCTGCCGCAAACCGCCTGATAATCGCAAAAGGCACAGGCTTCCTTTTCTCCCTGCGCCTGGTAGGGCAAGGCGGCAATGTTCCCCTGCCGCAGCCGCGCCGCCATTTCCGCAAGAACCGCATCCACGCGCCCCTTGAGCTTCCCCAAGCCCGCAAGCGTGACCAGCTTGCCGCCGAACGCGCCGTCAGGCATCCGCCTTGCCGGGAGATACAGTCCAAGACCGTCCCGCTCCATCGCCAAAAGCAAGGCCTCGTCCTGCAAAAGCAGCCCGTCGGCACGGTTTTGCTTTTGCTTTTGCGCCGCAATTTCCGCAGGCGACCGCTCGCGCTCGCCTGCGGAAAGCACCGGATCCTTTGCGCGTTCATAGAGGATGCCGCCGGGCAAAGCGCCTTTGAAGGGCGCGGCATCCGATTGCCAGAGCGAAAAAAGATATACCAGCAGCTGCAGCTGAAACCCTTCAAAAACTTCGCCCAGCGAAAATTGTTTGCTGCCGGATTTATAGTCGGTCACACGAAAAAAGGTCTGCCCGTTGACCGTCGCGCAATCGACGCGGTCCGCTTTGCCGCGCAGCGAAACTATGCCGCCCTCAAAAGCGATCTCGTAGGGCTTGACGGCGCTGTCCCAATCAATTGGCAGTTCAAAGGCGACCGGGCGAAAAGCGCTTGCGGCGAATTGGTGTATCATGCGTTCGAGCACCTGCAAAAGGATATCCCTGAGCCGGCGAAACAAATATCCCACACGCGCGGGCAGCCGCTCCATATCCAAGTACGCCGCGGAATAGGTCTCCATCACCCGATCCAGGCATTGCGCACGCGCCGCCGGTTCCATGGCAAGCAGCGCTTCCACGCCGGTTTCGCGCAGAAGCCGTTCCAGTACGGTGTGGACGGCATTGCCCCGGAACAGCGGATCAAAATCGGCAACCCGTCGCGGCTTCGCTTTCATGCCATAAGCGCAAAAATATTGGAACGGGCAGTTGGCGTAGCTTTCCGCACGGGAAGGCGAAAGCGTCATGCGCGCGCGAAACAGCAGTGCCGCGGCATCTGTGTCTTCAATGCGCAACTCCGCCGCCTTCCGCTGCGTCACACGTTCCAAGGCTTCCAAGCGCGGCGCATAAGCTTCCTTCGACCGGAAATAATCCAGTAAGGATGCATAAAGACTGCCGCCTTTGCGGCGCTCCTCGCAAAGCAGGGCAAAGCCCGCGTTCTCGCCCTCCAGGCGCTCCAGCGGGCGAAGCAGTGCCGTATCCCTGGGGGTCAGCAGCGGAAAACGCTCGCGCAGCCAGGCAACGGTTTCGGAGGGACGCAATTCCTC
>JAISQZ010000003.1 GCA_031273905.1 Oscillospiraceae bacterium
TGGTCGGGCTGCCGGATGCGGCGGTGAGCGAAGCACGTGACCGCGTGCGTTCCGCCGTGAAAAACAGCGGCTTTGAATTCCCGGTCAGCCGCATCACCGTCAACCTTGCGCCGGCCGACCGCCGCAAGGAGGGACCAATTTACGACCTGCCCATCCTTGTGGCGCTTCTGATTGCCAGCGGGCAGCTGCGCGGCGATATAAAGGCTTGCGCGTTTTTCGGCGAGCTTTCGCTGGATGGCGCGGTGCGCCGGGTGAACGGTGCGCTGCCTATGGTGATCAAAGCAAGGGAAGCGGGCTGGAAGGAAGTGTTCGTCCCGGCGGAAAACGCGCCGGAAAGCGCGGTGGTGGAGGGCGTCACGGTTTATCCGGTGGGTGACGTGCGCCAGCTGCTGGCACATCTGCGCGGGAGTGCGCGTATCACGTCTGCCGTTCCGCTGGAGGCTTCCGTTTTGCCGCCGCTGCACCAGCCGGATTTTGCCGAGGTGCGCGGGCAGCAGGAAGCGCGGCACGCGCTGGAAATTGCTGCGGCGGGCAACCACAATGTGCTGATGATCGGACCGCCCGGCTCAGGCAAAAGTATGCTCGCCAAGCGCCTGCCCTCCATTTTGCCGGATATGACCCCGGAGGAGAGCCTGGAAACCACCAAGCTTTATTCCGTTGCGGGGGAACTGCCCGAAAAGCTTTCGCTCATCCGGGAACGCCCCTTCCGTTCGCCGCACCACACCGTTTCGGCGGCGGGGCTTTCCGGCGGCGGAAGCGTCCCGCGCCCGGGGGAGCTGAGCTTGGCTCATCACGGCGTATTGTTTTTGGACGAGCTTCCGGAATTCAACCGCGTGGCGCTGGAGGTGCTGCGCCAGCCGATGGAGGACGGCGTTGTTTCGATTTCCCGCGCTTCCGGGACGGTGACGTATCCCTGCACGGTGATGCTCATCTGCGCGATGAACCCCTGCCCCTGTGGCTTTTTTGGTCACCCGAACCGCCGCTGCACTTGCCCGCAGGGTGCGGCGCAGCGCTATCTTTCCCGCGTCTCCGGTCCCTTGCTGGATCGGCTGGATATCCACATTGAGGTGCCGCCTGTGGATTTTCAGCGGCTTTCCTCCGAAGAGAAAAGCGAGAACTCCGCCGTCATCCGCGCCCGTGTGAACGCCGCGCGGGCGGCGCAGGAAAAACGCTTTGCCGGTTCCGGCATCCACGCCAACGGGCAGATGAACGCCTCCCTCACGCGGCAGTTTTGCCGCTTGAATGAAAGCGGCAAACGCCTGCTTGAGCGTGCCTTTGCTACGCTGGGGCTTTCCGCCCGCGCCTATGATAAGCTGCTGCGCGTCGCCCGCACGATCGCCGATTTGGAGGGCAGCGAAGCGATTGAACAGCCCCACCTGGCGCAGGCGATCCAGTTTCGCAGCCTTGACCGCAAGTTCTGGGCGGAACGGTAGCTCTTGCGGGGGAAGGGCGGCAAAAAAAATACGCGGCTATGCAAAAATTGACATAACCGCGTGTTTTTTCTTTTTTGTGCGCCGGAACACTAGTCCGCCGAATAGGGCAGCAGCGCCACGTGGCGCGCACGTTTGATTGCGATGGTCAGCTCCCGCTGGTGCTTTGCGCAGGTGCCGGTCATGCGGCGGGGCAAAATTTTCGCGCGTTCGGAAATATATTTGCCCAGACGGACAGTGTCCTTGTAATCAATGTGATCCATATGATCCACGCAAAAGGAGCAGACCTTCCTGCGCCCCTTGCGCTGCTGGCGGCGTTCCGGGCGATCCCCGCCGCCATCCCTTGCGGGACGTGCTTCGTATGCCATAGCTTTCGCCTCCTAAAATATAACTGAAAATGATGCGCCTTAGCCTTGCTGTTTTGCCGCAGCCTAAAACGGCAGGTCGCCGTCCTCGGAAATTTCATCAAAATCGGCTGCCGCACCCGTTGCAAAGGCCGCCGCGGGCTGCTGGCGCTGCGCGGCTTCCGGCGGCGGCGTTGGAAGGGGCGGGGCATCGTAACCGCCCGCGCCGCCGCTTTCCGCCTTGCTGCCGGTAAAGCTGACTTGATCCGCAACAATTTCGACCGCTTCGCGTTTGTTGCCGTTCTTATCCTCGTAATTGCGCACCTGAATGGACCCCTGCACGGCGATCATGGAGCCTTTGCGGAAATAGCGGGAAACAAATTCCGCCGTTTGCCGCCAAGCGACGCAACGGATAAAATCGGTCTGGCGTTCCTCGTTTTGCCCCTTATAGCGGCGATCAACCGCCACGGAAAAGGTGCAAACCTGGATGCCGCTTCCCGTGCTTTTAAGCTCCGGATCAAATGTGAGCCGCCCCATGATGATGGCTGTGTTTAGCATGTTCCCCCGCCTTTCATGCAGCCTGTCTGGTAACAAGGGAACGCAGCACGCCATCCGTGATGCCCGCAATGCGCAGGAATTCCGCAGGGAATTCCGGCTCGGCGGAAAACAGATAAAGCGCGTAGTAGCCCTCGGTCTCTTTTTCGATGGGGTATTTCAGGATCCGCTTCCCCCAATCGTTGACCTTTTCCAAGCTGCCATTTTGCTCAATCAGCGTTTGGAAACGCTCCTTGAGCGCGGTGACGCCCTCTTCGCCGTTCTTGAACGAAAAAACCATCATCGCTTCGTAGTTCTGTGCTGCCAAGTGAACCTACCTCCTTCTGGACTGTGACCGCAGCCTTGACCGCGGTAAGGATACTTCAGCGGAGACCGTTTTATCCCCGCCGCGCGGCGTCAACTGACCGAAGCCGCAACGCCCTCTATTGTAGCAGAGCGGAAAGGGGTTTGTCAAGGAAATAACTGAAAAAAGCACGTTTTCCCGTTTCATTTCCGCTTAGGCTTGCACTGCGTCTGCAATAAAAACAAAAAAACAGCCCCGGATCCTTCGATCCGGAGCCATTCCCTTGGTTTTGGATAAGCTTTGCCAGAAGAAAACTGCTTCTCTTCAGAAAAATTTATCCGTTCTCTCTCTGCCGTGCATAGCACTCGCTGCAATAAACCGGGCGACCTTCGTCGCGGGGCTTAAAGGGCAGCCGGGCGATTCCGCCGCAGGATGCGCAGGTTGCTTCGTAGGTTTCGCGTTCGCCGCCGCGGCCGGCGCTCTTGCGCTGACGGCGGCAGTCCTGGCAGCGTCCGGGTTCGTTTTCGAAGCCCTTTTCCGCATAGAATTCCTGTTCGCCGGTGGTGAACACGAATTCCTTGCCGCATTCCTTGCAGATGAGAGTCTTTTCTTCGTACATTTGCCAACTACCTCGCTTGAAAAAAGATTTTTTACGCCCAGTGGGCGGATTTGCACCGCCATCGTGGTTGCCCACAGCTTTACTTTAAGATACACGAGCATGATTGCTTGCGCTGTGCTAAGGAATGACGCGCCGCTTGCGCTTCGAAGGGGAAAACGCGCACCGGAACCTTCGGTCTGTGTTTGTCTGCTCAGTCGCGGAATTGCTGCAGCTTACGGCGCACCCGCTGCAAGGCATTGTCCGCCGCTTTGGCGGAAATTCCCAGCCGCTGCGCAATGCGGGCGGGGCGTTCGCCTTCTATGGTCGCTTCCGCCACCGCGCGTTCAAGCTTACTCAAGCGCCGCCGGATGACCTCCATCATCCGCCGCGTTTCCTCCATCGAAAAAAACAACTCCTGCGGATCCGCCGCTGCGGATTCCTGCGGAAAATCGTATTCCGACAACGCCGCCGTGCTTGCCGCGCCCGCGCCGCGCCGCAGAGCCGAAACCACCCGGTTGCCCACGCAGACAGAGGCAAAGGTGCGAAAGGAAGCGCCGCGCTCCGGACGATAAGCGGAAATCGCGCTGAGAAAGCCCAGCATCCCCTCTTGGATCAAATCCTCGCGGCTGCTGCCGCAACCGCCGCCCGCTATGGAATCCACACGCTTGCAGATCACCGGATTCATGCGCTCGAGCAGTTCACCGAAGGCTGCGGCGCTTTGGCTGCCGCCGCCTTGCAACAGCAAAACCAGATCCTCGTCGCTGCTGCCGAGGAAGCGCTGTTCTTCCTTCACTGCCATGCAAACTCCTTAACGCTACCAAACGCTCTTGCTAATCATATCCTAGTTTTGTCGG
>JAISQZ010000230.1 GCA_031273905.1 Oscillospiraceae bacterium
TTGCTCAAGCAGCGCCAGGACGATGTGATGACCCTTGCGCAGCAAACGGCTGTGCTTGTGGCGTTTGAGGAAAACCTTTTTGACGACTGCCCGACAAAGGAGGTAACCCAGCGCCGCGCCGATATGCTGGCATATCTGGAGGAGCATTGCGCCGGGACGCTGCGTTCCATCAACAGTTCCGGTGCGCTTTCGCCCGCAGACCGTGAAATGCTCGTGGCGTATATGAAACACTTCCTTGCCGGAAAAGCGCAGGAGGCGTAAGGGATATGCAAAAGACCAACGAGATCCGCCATCATATCAGCGCCGTGTCGGAAACGCGCAAGATCACCAACGCGATGCACCTGGTTGCATCCGCGCGCGCGAAAAAGGTGATCCCGAAGATGGAATACAACCGTCTTTACATGCTTCAGGTGCAATCGGTGATGAAGGATTTGCTGCTTTCGCCGCACATTGAACGGCATCGCTATATCGGTAAGCGGACAAGGAAGCACAAAACCTTTATTGTCATTTCGGGCGATAAGGGCATGGCGGGATCCTATAATACCGCGGTGCTGACGCTTGCGCTGAAGGAAGTTACAAAGGAAATCACAGCTTCGCATGCGTACCATTTGATCACAGCAGGTATGATGGGGGAGGAATTCTTCCGCCATCGCGGCATTGTCCCGGATAAACAACTGGGCGGTGTGACGCAGGATCCCTCGCTTTATAACGCCCGGCAAATCGCGCTGGATGTGCTCGAACGCTACGATACAAAGCAAACCGACCAGGTGTTTGTCATTTTCACGCCTTTTCTCAACGGGGTTGCGGGAGAACCTGTCTGCCACCGCATCCTTCCTGTGCGCATAAGCGACTTCAGGGAAATCAACGAAACGGAGCCGGCGCACGAAATGCTCTATCACCCTTCGGAATCCGAGGTGTTCAGGCTTTTGGTGCCGCAATATGTGGTGGGCTACCTCTTCGGCGCGATGATGAATTCCTTTGCAAGCGAACACACTTCCCGGATGCTTGCCATGCAAAGCGCGACGCGCAATGCCGATGAAATGCTGGATAAACTGCGCCAGCAGTATAACCTTGCCAGGCAGGCGGCGGTGACGCAGGAAATTGCGGAAATCACCAGCGCAATGTTCATCTAGGCGCCCTCTTTTGGGCGGATTTCGCGCCAAGCTTTGTCAAATTTTCTTGCAATACGCCACTATGTCGGCAAAAAAAATTTTCGCGGTTGACACAAAATCCGCTTAAAAATTGAGCGATTCGGATGGTGTCAACACGCCCTAGATTGGGGAAGCTTCCATGCCACACGATGCTCAGGGGAAAATTGTGAAGATCAGCGGTCCTGTGCTTGATGTCCGTTTTGCGGAGGCGCTTGAACCAAAAACGAACACGCTGCTTGTAACAGAAAGCGGCATCCATATGGAGGTGGCGGCCCACGTCAGACCCGGCGAGGTGCGCTGTGTCGCGCTGGAGGCCACGGAAGGGCTGTGCTGCGGCACAGCTGTGGTCAACACCGGGCACGGCATTACCGTCCCGGTGGGGGAAGGCGTCCTCGGGCGCGTGGTCAACGTGCTCGGGCAACCGATCGACCATCAGGGTGAAATTGACGCCCAAGCGCATTGGGAAATCCACCGTCCCTCCCCGCCCTATCAAAAGCTGCACCCCGCCACGGAATTCTTCGAAACGGGCATCAAGGTGATTGATTTGCTTGCCCCGTATGCCAAGGGGGGCAAGATCGGACTGTTCGGGGGCGCCGGCGTGGGCAAAACCACGCTGATCATGGAGCTAATTCACAACATCGCCCACGGGCACGGCGGCTATTCCGTCTTTACCGGCGTTGGGGAACGTAGCCGTGAGGGCAACGATTTGGTGCATGATATGCGCAAATCCGGCGCAATCTCTAAAACCGCCATGACCTTTGGGCAAATGAACGAACCGCCCGGTTCCAGGATGCGCGTGGCGCTTTCAGGGCTGACGATGGCGGAATATTTTCGCGATGTGATGCACCGTGACGTGCTGCTGTTCATTGATAATATTTTTCGCTATGTGCAGGCGGGCAACGAGGTTTCCGCCATGCTGGGACGCATGCCCTCCGCTGTGGGCTATCAACCCACCCTTTCCACGGAACTTGGAGAGCTGGAGGAGCGCATTGCCTCCACCACGGACGGTTCCATCACCTCCGTGCAGGCGATCTATGTGCCGGCGGATGATCTGACCGATCCCGCGCCCGCAGCAATTTTTTCACACCTGGATGCCACCACGGTTCTTTCCCGCGCGGTTTCCGAGATGGGGATTTATCCCGCAGTCAGCCCTTTGGAATCCAATTCCCGCATTCTCGACGCGGATATCGTCGGGCAGCGGCATTATGACGTTGCACGCCATGCGCAGGCCTGCCTGCAGCGCTACAACGAGTTAAAGGATATCATTGCCATTTTGGGGATGGATGAGCTTTCCGAAGAGGATAAGCACACCGTCCACCGCGCACGGCGCTTGCAGCGCTTTATGAGCCAGCCGATGAATGTGGCGGAGGTCTTCACAGGGATGCCCGGGCGCTATGTTGCGCTTGAGGACACCCTGCGCAGCTGTGAGGAAATCCTCAGCGGTAAGGCGGACAATTTGCCGGAAAGCGCGTTTTATATGATTGGAAGCTTGGAAGAGGCCTATGAAAAAGCGAAGAACTAGCGGGCTGACGGGTTTTCCGCCAAGCGTTTTCCGTTATCAGCTATAAAAAAAGGGGGGTTCCCTATGCCCACGCCGTTTCAACTGGATATTCTTACCCCGGAGCGCTCGTTTTTCAGCGGGGAAGCCCAGGGTGTGATTGTTACAACGCCGGACGGCGAACTTTGCGTTCTCGCCCACCACGCGCCGATGGTTACGCCGGTGACGGTGGATGGGGAAACCGGATCCTTCCACATCAACATTGACGGCGTATGGAAAATGGCCTTCATTTCGGAGGGCTTCATGGAGGTGGGGCATAACCGCACGGTAATTTTTACGCAGGCCTGCGAATGGCCGGAGGATATTGATGTGCAGCGCGCGGAGGAGGTCAAGCGGCGCACGGAAGAAAAGCTGCGCCAGCAGTTGAGCATCCGCGAATACCGTACCAATAAAATCGCGCTTGCCAGAGCGATGGCGCGTCTGCGCATCGCGCACACACAAAACCTCAACAAATAAAAACAAACGCATTGCAAAGGGGCTGTGAACATGAATAACCGCCGTCGACGCAACCCGAGGGATCCGCGCAAAAAGCGCAGGCATTTTCACAAATGGCTCATCCCGCTGCTGGCACTTTTATTGCTGCCCGTCCTGCTGTTGGCGTATCTCAACTTCAACCTGAACAAAATCAACCGTAAGACGCCGCAAAAAAGCATTGATCCGGCCATTGAGACCCTGGACAAGCGCGGTTTTGAGGACTTGTTCAAGGATGCGGATAAAAACATCCGGGATAATGTTTCCGATAACCTCCTGTGGTATCACGAAGATGTCTATAATGTCCTGCTTGCCGGCCTGGATTACGGCGGCAAGGAGGGCTTCAAGGATCAATATTATCCCCGCGCGGATGCCCTGCTTCTTGTTTCCGCCAATCGGCACACGCGCGTGGTGACCGTCGTCTCGCTTTCGCGCGCAAGCTATGTTGCCATCCCCGGCTTCGCGAATGGGCGCATCAACCTAGGGCACGCCTACGGCGGCGCAAAGCTGCTGGTGCAGACGGTGGAGCACAATTACAAGGTGCGTGTTGACGCTTTTATGACCGTCGATTTTGACGGCTTTGTTACATTGATTGATATTATGGGCGGCGTAAATATCACACTGGATCAGGCGGAATATGATGCCCTTGCCGCAGCTTTTCAGCTCGGCGACGGTCCGGGAACCTATCTTCTCAACGGCGGTGAGGCTTTGGCCTACGCGCGCCTGCGCTATATTGATTCCGACCGCGCAAGGACTGAGCGGCAGCGCAAAATCCTGCGGCAGCTGGCAAGCGAAACGCGGCGGCTCAGCATGAATCAAATCCGTGATTGCATAAACGGCATCCTCCCGCTGGTGACCACTGATCTTGGCAATCTTGAATTAATGAGCCTGCTGCCTTATGCCGGTTATCGCATCACCGAAGCCGTGATCCCGCGCAAAGCCGTACCGCTGACGGTTGTCAACGGGCAGGAGGTGCTCCTTCTCAATTGGTCGAACGTGCGCAGCGATGTGCATGACTTACTTTATCCGGGCATGATCCCGGCGCAAGCGGCAGGGTCATAAAGCAAAGGGGAATCGGGCGATGGAACGGCGCTCGAATAAAAGGAGTCATACAACGAATTGTTGACGCTTTTCAGGCGGATTATAATGTTTTCACCGCCCAAACCTGTTCAAACACCGCTCCCGGCGCCAAGGCTTGGATCAGCCGCTTTTGCCGCAGATCCGGCGTGAGCACATCCGCGTCGTTGATGCCGAACCAAGGCTCAAGGCAAACATAAGGCGCACCGGGCTTTGCCCAAATCCCCAAAACGGGTGCGCCGCCGATGCGGAATTTGAGTGCGGGAACACCGCCGCGCACAAGCGTGACGCATTTTGAGCGCACGTGCTGCAAAATCAATGCGTCCTTATCAAACAGATGCGGCGTCAAAAGCAGATCCGTTTCGTCGTTTAACAGGGAATAGCTGCCGCCCGCAAGCAGGCTTTCTTCGTTGATCCACTCGCTGGCAAGGGTTTCCGGCTGATCAAAGCGCAGGACGTCGCCCATTTCACAATTGAAGCCCGGGTGTGCGCCGATGGAAAAGAGCATT
>JAISQZ010000011.1 GCA_031273905.1 Oscillospiraceae bacterium
CATGACTGACTATTATCTAAAATGCTGTGTGAACTAAGGAACCGCCGTGTACCGAACGGTACGCACGGTGGTGTGAGAGGTCGGGTAGTCAACTAATGGCTACCCTCCTACTCGATTTCCCGCGTCCAGACGGCAGCTTTTTCGGAGCGCCCTTGCGTCTATGGGCGCTTCGGTTCTTGCTTTTTCTCTTTCGCGCCAAACAAAGCGCACAGGCAAGCTATTTGCTCACCTGACCAAGCAGGTCATAGTTGCGAACGCCTAAGATTTTCACGGGAACAAAGTCGCCGTTTTCAAGCGGCTTTTCGCTGGTGAAAAAGACCGCGCCATCGATTTCCGGTGCATCTGCGGCACTGCGCCCGGCGTAGCAATCAGTATAGCCGTCATACGCTTCAACAACAACCGAAAGCACCTGCCCAAGCTTGCCGTTGTTTTTTTCGCATGTAATTTGCGCCTGCTGTTCCATCAAGATTTCCGCGCGGCGCACGGCGGTTTCAGGATCGACCTGCTCCTCCATGCTGTAGGCGGGCGTGCCCTCTTGCGGAGAAAAGGGGAAGGTTCCCATGCGCTCGAAGCGCTGCTCCTCCACAAAGCGGGAAAGCGCTTCAAACGCCGCGTCATCCTCGCCGGGGAAGCCGGTGATGAAGGTGGTGCGCAGCGCAATGCCCGGCACAGTTTTGCGAAGCTGCCGGAGCAAATCGACAATGGCTTCGCTGCTTCCGCGCCGTCCCATGGATTTTAGGATGCGGTCGTCGGCGTGCTGCAAGGGCAAATCGACGTACTTTACAATCTTTTCCTCCGCCGCTATGGTTTCCATCAGTTCCTGTGTGAATTCGTCCGGGTAGCAATAGAGCAAGCGGATCCAGTGAAGCTCCTCTATGCCGCAAAGCGCGCGCAGCAACGCGGGCAGGCGCAGTTCGCCGTAAAGTTCCAGACCATAGCGCGTGGTGTCCTGCGCGATTAAAATGATCTCCTTCACGCCCTGTGCGGCAAGCGACCGCGCTTCCGCAACGATTTCTTCCATCGGGCGGCTGCGATAATCCCCACGGATGGAGGGGATTTTGCAATAGCTGCAGTGGTTGGAGCAGCCGTCCGCGATGACCAGATAAGCCCAGTGGGAGGGCGTGGTCAGTGTGCGTTCGCCGGAAAGGGAGAGGCAGTCCAGCGGCGGAAAAGCGGCGCTGGTCTCGCCGCGCAGTGCTGCGCGGGCATAGCGGGCAATCTCGTCATTTGCGCCCAGCCCCAGCACGGCGTCCACCTCCGGAATTTCGCGCAGAATCTCCTCCCGGCAGCTTTCCGCCAGGCAGCCGGCGACGATCAGCTTGCCGATTTTGCCCTCCTGCTTGAGTTCCGCCATTTCCAGGATGTTCTCGATCGCCTCGCGCTTTGCGTCGTCAATAAAGCCGCAGGTGTTAACAATCACCGCATGTGCGCCATCAAGCGGATCAACAATTTCCATGCCGTCCGCCGCCAGTGACGCGAGCATCCGTTCCGCATTGACCTGATTTTTGGGGCAGCCCAAGGAGATCATCCCGATTTTGATTTTGTTTGTGTCAGCCATGCTGATTGCTCCCATTATTTTGTATATGTTGGATCAAAAGCGCAATTACTCTGTATATGTTGGATTGAAAGCACAATTTTCCGGCGCAAAGTCCTCCAGCGCCGTGCGCATTGCCGCTTGGATATCCCGATGGCGAAAGCCGCGCCGCAGCAGCGCTTGATATACGCTGCGCCTGCCGCGCTCGTCCGCGCATTTGGCGGCGTATTTTTCGTGCAGCAGCCGCGTGAGCTGCGCCGCGTCCTCCTCAGGGAGCGGCAAGGTCGCCAAAAGCGCCGCGTCAACCCCTCTGTGCCGCAGCTCCTGGAGAATGCCCGCGCGTCCCAGACCCTTGCGCTGCCCCAGTTCGGCTGCGAGAAGAGCGGCAAAGCGCACGTCATTGAGCAAGTCCAGCTCCTCCAGGCGATCAAGCACCGCGTCCGTCAGGGCTTCGCTGGGCGGCGCGGTAACCGCCTTGCGCGGGCGCAGCAGCTTTTGACGCAGCTCAAAGCGGCTGTGTTCCCGCCGGGCAAGGATTGCCGCGGCGCGATTCATCAGTGCCGCAAAAGCCGCCGTCTCATTCGTCATCGTCATCCTCCACGATGATATCCAGCGACGCCTTGGCGCCGCCTCGGGCGGGCGCGGCGGCCGGCTCCTGCTTGCCCTTGCCCTTTGCCTTCGGTGCGGGAGCGCTTTGCAGACCGCCTATATTTTCCTGCAGCTTTGCGGCAATTTCCTCAAGGATATCAGGGTTTTGCCCCAGGAAATCACGGGCGTTATCGCGCCCCTGCCCCAGCCGAGCCGTGTTGTAGGAAAACCACGCGCCGCTCTTTTGCACAATATTCAGCTTTACGGCAAGGTCAAGAATCTCGCCGTCGCGGGAAATTCCTTTTCCATAGAGAATGTCGAATTCCGCTTCCTTGAAGGGCGGGGCTACCTTGTTCTTGACAACCTTCACCCGTGTGCGCGAGCCGATGAACTCGTTGCCGGGCCCCTTGAGCTGTTCGATTTTCCGCACATCCATGCGCATAGACGCATAAAACTTGAGCGCCCTGCCACCGGTAGTCACCTCCGGATTGCCGTACATAACGCCGACTTTTTCGCGCAGCTGATTGATGAACACCAAAATGGTGTTCGATTTTGCAATTGCCCCGGCGAGCTTGCGCAGCGCCTGCGACATCAGCCTGGCGTGCAAGCCGACGTGGCTGTCGCCCATTTCGCCTTCAATTTCCGCGCGCGGCACCAGCGCCGCCACGGAATCCACCACCACCACATCCAGTGCGCCGGAACGCACCAGGGCTTCGGCGATCTCCAGCGCCTGTTCGCCGTTATCCGGCTGCGCGACAAGCAGGGAATCAATATCCACACCCAGATGGGAGGCGTAGACGGGATCAAGCGCGTGCTCCGCGTCGATAAAGGCGGCTTCTCCGCCGCCCTTTTGCGCTTGCGCGATCACATGCAGGGCGAGGGTGGTTTTTCCCGAGGATTCCGGACCGTATATCTCGACAATCCTGCCCCGCGGCAAGCCGCCGATGCCCGTGGCGGCATCGAGCGCAAAGGAACCGGTGGAAATTGACGCCACCTGCATCCCCGTATTTTCGCCCAGGCGCATGATGGAGCCCTTGCCGTAGGATTTCTCAATCTGTGCCAATGCGGTATCCAGCGCCTTTTTTTTGTCGTCAGCCATTCTTTCTCGCACCTCTTATGTACAAATGTTCACTTGCTGAAAACAGTATACTAGCTTTCGGCACAAAATGCAAGCATTAAAATAAAATTCTTCCCGTCCGCTCATTTTAAAGGCTGCGGTCAGGGCGTGCGCACGCAAACCGGGAACACGGCGGCGGCGAAACGGCGGCAAAAATCGGCGGTGCGGAAAGGAAACAACTGTACACTTGACTTCTAAACCGAATTGTGTCATAATGCTGCTGAGTTCTGTGATTCTTTGTGTTAGATGTTGGAGGCTCGCCAATCGCAAAGGCGTACTTGTTGAAGGGGTGAAGGCTTTGCGAAAGCAAATAGGTCTGCGCATTGGGCTGGCAACGCAGCGTGTGCTGCTGCCGGTTCTGGATTTGCTTGCCGTCAATGGCAGCTTTTGGCTGGCGGCGCTGCTGCTGAGCAACTTTCTTCCCTTGTCGGCGGATATGAAGTCCACGCTGTTTTCCCGGATGTGGTATGTCTCAGTGATCTACTTATCCCTGTTTTATCTGCTGCACCTTTACACCACGCTGTGGAAATACGCCGGGTCGGATGAGCTGGTGCAGTGCGCAAGCGCCGCAGTGCTCGCCGCCGGCATTTGCTATTTTTTCGACTGGGTCTTTGAAACCCACGGCTGGCACGGCATTCAAACGCTGCCGCCCTCCATGCTGGTGCTTTCCAGCCTGCTGATTGTTACCTTCTGCGGCGGGCTGCGCGTGTGTTACCGCACGCTGCGCCGCCTGAGCCGCCAATTCGCCAAGTTCTTTTTTGTGCACGACGGCGGCGTGCCGCGGGTGATGGTCGTCGGCGCGGGAGATATGGGCAATATTGTCCTAAGCGAGCTACGCGCCAACCACTTCCGCAAGGGCGTACCCGTGGTGGTGGTGGACGACGACCGCAGCAAGCAGGGAAAAACGGTCTATACCACGCCGATTCGCGGCGGCTGCGAAAGGATACCGTGGCTTGCGGAAAGATACCGTGTGGATCGCATCCTCATCTCCATCCCCTCCGCCAGTGCGCAGCGCCTGCGCGAAATCACGCGCCTTGCCGTGCAAAGCGGGCGCGAGGTGCGCATCGCCCCTTCTGTGCTGGAAATCCGCGAAAGCGGCGAAAACGCCTCGCTGGGGTTGTTGCGCGAGGTGCGCCTGGAGGATCTGCTCATGCGTGAGCAGGTGAAGCTGGATAAACGCGTGTGCGCCTATCTGCAGGGGCAAACGGTGCTCGTCACGGGCGGCGGCGGCTCCATCGGCAGCGAAATCTGCCGCCAGGTGGCGTTTTATCATCCCGCAGTCATCGTGATTTTTGATATCTACGAAAACAACGCCTATGACCTCAAGCAAAGCATGGACCGCAGCTGCCACGGGCAGCCGCGCATCGAAATCCGCATCGGTTCCGTGTGCGACCAGGAAGCGCTGGAAGCGCTGTTCACGGAATTTTGCCCCACGGTGGTCTTCCACGCCGCGGCGCACAAGCATGTTCCGCTGATGGAGCTTTGCCCCTGCGAAGCGGTCAAAAACAATATCTTCGGCACCTATAACACTGCCGAAACGGCGCGCAGGCACGGGGTTGACCGTTTTGTCCTGCTTTCGACGGACAAGGCCGTCAATCCCACCAACGTGATGGGCGCGACCAAGCGCGTTACGGAGCTGATTATGCAGGGCATGGCGCAAAAACCGGGCAAAACGCGCTTCACGGCGGTGCGCTTCGGCAATGTGCTCAACTCCAGCGGCAGCGTGATCCCTCTCTTCCGGGAGCAAATCCGCACAGGCGGTCCCGTAACCGTCACCGACGCAAATATCACCCGCTATTTTATGAGCATTCCGGAGGCCGCGCAGCTTGTGGCGCAGGCGGGGGGGCTTGCCAAGGGCGGCGAAACCTTCGTTTTGGATATGGGCGAGCCGGTGCACATCCTCACGCTGGCGGAACAGCTCGTCCGGCTTTCCGGGCTGCGCCCCTATGAGGATATTGATATTCAAATCACAGGGCTGCGCCCGGGCGAAAAGCTCAGCGAGGAGCTGGTGCTGGAGGAAGAGCTTGCCGTGCGCACGATGACGGAAAACAACAAAATCTTTGTTACGGCTTCGCTCCCTGTGGAGCA
>JAISQZ010000015.1 GCA_031273905.1 Oscillospiraceae bacterium
CATGACTGACTATTATCTAAAATGCTGTGTGAACTAAGGAACCGCCGTGTACCGAACGGTACGCACGGTGGTGTGAGAGGTCGGGTAGTCAACTAATGGCTACCCTCCTACTCGATTCAAGTTTGGTTTCAGCAGGAAAAGCTGCCGTCTTCAATCGCGGCAATCATTTCCACGCGTGCGCAGTGCCTGCCGCCCGCAAAGCTGGCATCCAGCCAAGCGTCAAGGATCATCTTGGCGAAGGCTGCGCCGACCACTCTTGCGCCCATGCACAGGACGTTGCTGTTGTTGTGCTCGCGCGAAAGCTTGGCGGAAAACGGCTCGCTGCAGCACACGGCGCGGATGCCCCTGACCTTGTTTGCCGCCATGGAAATGCCGACCCCGGTGCCGCAAAGCAGGATGCCAAGCGCACAGTGCCCTTGCGCCACCGCTGTCGCCACCTTGAACGCCGCAACGGGATAATCCGCCGCAGCTTCGCCGGAGGCGCCAAAATCCAAGCATTCCAAACCCCTTTGGCGCAGATGATCCTTCAAATCCTCTTTCAGCGCCGTTGCCGCGTGGTCGCAGCCGATGGCAATCATGACCAGCCCTCCTTTTTGTGTGACAGCAGTGTTACAAAAGCGCAATGTGCCCGGAGGTCAATTCCTTCCGGCCGCCGTCCGGCAGGCGGAGCAGCAGAGCGCCCTGGGGCAGGATATCTGCGGCGACCCCCACGCGGCTGCACCCATTTTCCAGATATGTGACGCGCCGCCCGAGAACGATGGAGGCGCGGCGGTATTCCTCCAGCAGCGCGGCGTTGGACGGCTGCCCCTGCACCGCGCAAAGCGAGAGCAGCTCCGCCGCAATTTCGCCGATGATTACGGGCGGTTGCGGGAGCAGATCGCTATGTGCGGCACAGTAGCCGACGATGGGCTCCAGTTCCCGGGGCAGGGCTTCGCTTTGCCGCAAATTTAGTCCGACGCCCACCACGACCGCAGAACCTTGCGGCGTTTGCAGAGCCTGCGCCAGAATGCCGCAGACCTTTTTGCCCCGCAAAAACAGGTCATTGACCCACTTTATGCCAACAGCCACGCCATAGCGCAGCAACACCCGGCGCACAGCCAGCGCCGCGCGCGGTGTAACGGGCAGTTCGCCCTCCGGCGGAAGTCCCGTGCGCAGGAGCAGACTGAAATACGCACCGCCCACGGGTGAAAAAAATTTCTTTTCGCCGCAGCCGCGTGCGGCGCTTTGCCGCCCGGCGGCAAGAAGAGCGGCGTGCGGCACACCCTCCTGTGCCCATTGGGAAAGCTGGCGGTTGGTGGAATCCAGTTCCTCGCGCCAGGTTACCAGGGCTTGCGGCAGCTGCGCCGCCTGCGCGATCTGTGCCGCTTCATTCATAGGTTCTCCCTTGAATAAGACCCCCCGATGCGGCTGCACCGAAGGGCCTTTGATTCATTGCAAGACGTTGTCAGAAAAAACGCAGCTTATGCTTCCTTTTTCTTCATGCAGACGAACGCAACAGCAGCCACTGCGGAGAGGGTTGCAAAGGTCGCGATCGCGATGGTGGAGGAAGAGCCGGTTTCGGGCAGCGCAGCGGCAGTCGTGGTGACGACAGCGGTTGTGGTGGTGGTCGCTTCCGTTGTTACCACAGGGCCGGTGTAAAGCCCGGCAAGGAAGGACACAAAATCATTGGACATCGCGCCCTGGATTTTCGCTTCCAGATCGCTGCCGCCAAGATTCAGACCGGAAATCAAACCATCGGCAAACGCATCGGAAGTGCCGTCGCTGAGAGAAGCGGCGTCAAGGTTCTCAAGATCTGCGGGAAGGAGGCTTTTGCTCTGAAGATCCGCGATCACATCCGTAAGAACCGCTTGAAGCTCTTCGATGCCGACAGTGCCGGACAGCTCTTCCAGGATCGCCTCAATGTCATCTTTGGCTTCCGAAACCGGGGATGCCGTGGTGGCTTCCGCAAAGCAAAGGGACGCCATGGAAAGCGCGAGTGCAAGTGCGAGAATCAAACCAAGTACCTTTTTCATGGGGATTCATCCTTTCTCAATTCGTATAATGTTTGTTTGCCTGCGCCAGACAACTATTGCTTGTTAATGATAGCATTCCGCGCGGGATTTGTCAACAGGAAATTTGACTTTTTTTCATTGCCTGCAAGACATTCCGCTTGTCAGCGGCGTATCAGGCGTCCTGATCTATATATTGCCATGAAAACTTGATGCTATTCCCGCTGGTGGTATAGGTTTCCGGGTTATCGCGCCCCGGGGAGCCTTTGGAGAAGCCGGCGGCGGCAAAGGGTTTTTCGAAGGCGCTGAGCATTTCGGCATTGGGAAACTGGATGTTGCCGACCAGAATGACCTCGGACTTTTTGTTGTATTCATAGAAAGAACCGGGGACAAAGCCGGTGAGCCACCAGTGGGATTCCGGCCCGCGGGTAAAGAGGTGCTTGGGCGGCGCTGTGTCGCGCAGATCATCCTGGTAGACGTCCATCGCCATGATCAGCTCCTCCTCTTCCACGGCGGAGTAATAATGCTGCGTGGATTGGGTGGAGGGCTTGGTGTAAACGCCTATTTCCGCGCCGATCATTACCAGACCGTAGCGCCCCTTCCAAAGCTGCACCATCCAATCCTTCGGGATGGGCTTGCCGGCGGCGTCGGTTTCATAGGTGGGGTTGCCCTGGGCGTCATAAATGACCTGCCCCTTCTTTTCGCCCTCCGTATAAAGCTTATAAACATAGCCGTAGCGGAATTTGACGCGCACGGTGCCATAAACCAGCTGAATCAGCGGGGAGGCGGCGTCATAGATGGTGTTGAAGCCGAATTGCTTCTGCCAGGGCTGATGCTCCACATAGAAGATGCCGTTTTCATCCATCATATAGGAAAGCAGGTTCAGCGCTATGCGGCGCTCTTCCGGGGTGATATCTTTTTTCTCAAGCGCTTCCTTTTGCTGCTGATAAGCGGCATCCTTGTCCAAAAGCGTGGTGGACGCAGTGGTTTTGATGGGCTGAGGCTTTGCGAGTGCCGTCGAAGTCTTTTGGGCGGCGGTGCTCTTTTTGGTTGTGGTCGTGCCGGTCTTTGCGCTGCCCGCCTTGGTTGTGGCGGCGTTGACCGGCGCGAGCGGCGTCAAGTCAATTGTATCGGGGTCGTTTTCGGAAGCGCCGCCCTTGCCATAAAGCGTGCGCACACCGTCTTCTTCCACAACCACCACCGCAAACGAATCCGGACCGGCGGTGACGCTGGTGATTTTGCCGTTGGTCAGATTGGCGGTCATGCTGGTGCTTTCCTGCACAACAACCGTTTCGCCGACGGAATTGACCAAGTAGGACAAGCCCTGCACGGTGACGGCGTTGTCCGCGTCCACCACGGCAAAGGGGATATAGCCTACGGGAACCACCGCTGTGGGGGCGGCTTCTTCCGTGGCGGAGGGAGCGGTAGTGGTGGTGGTTGCGATGGTTGTGGCGGGTTCACTGCCGCCGCTGCCGCAGGCCGCCAGAAGGGACAGCAGCATCACTGCGCAAAGGACAAATGCGAGGGGTCGTTTCATATGGGTTCCTCCCTTTTCGTAACAGATTCATAACGGAGCGAAATATTCTATAATTATTATATTCTCAAACAGAGCACTAGGATACAGCTCCATTATAGCAAAACAAATGCCGCAGGTCAACCATAGTTTATGACAAAACTGGCGAAACTTACCAAGAAGTTTTTGATAGATTGACATTTTACGGGCGGGAATTAATTGCTGTAGGCGCTTTCGCAGTAAATGCAGCGGTAAACCGGGCGTTCGCCCTGGGTCAGGCGGAAGATGTGATCCGCGCTGTGTTCCACGGTGGTGATGCAGCGCGGGTTCTTGCAGCGGATCACGTTGACCAACTGCGCGGGCGGGTGCAGGCGGCGTTTTTCGGTCAGCTTGCCCCCGCAGATGATGTTGACCGTGATGTCCCGGTCGATAAAGCCAAGCACATCCAAATCCAGATCAATCGTTTCGTCGATTTTGATGATATCTTTCCTGCCCATTTTTGCGCTTTTTACGTTTTTGATGATCGCAACGGTGCAGTCAAGCTCCTGCAAGCGCAGGGTGTCATAGATCTGCATCCCGCGCCCGGCTGCAATGTGATCCAGCACAATGCCGTTTTGGATGGAATCAATGTTCACAGGATCGCGCCCTCCTTCCCTTGCTCAAGCAGGGCGAGGATCAGCGCCATGCGGATCCATACGCCGTAGTGCGCCTGTTCAAAATAGCGCGCGTGGGGGCTGCCGTCCACCTTGGAGGTGATTTCATTCACCCGGGGCAGCGGATGCATCACGATCATTCCGGGTTTCGCCGCGCGCAGCTTTTGGGGTTCAAGGATAAAGCTATCCTTGAGCCGGACATAATCCGCCTCATTGAAGAAGCGTTCACGCTGGACACGCGTCATATAGAGGATATCCAGCCGGGGCGCGGCCGCTTCGATGCTCTGGCTTTCTTCGTAAGAGCAACCGGGCTGCGCGGCGATCTGGTCAAGCACATAATCCGGCGCACGCAGCTCACGGGGGGAAATCAGCACAAAATGGATGGCGGGGTAGCGCACCATGGCGCTGACGAGGGAA
>JAISQZ010000022.1 GCA_031273905.1 Oscillospiraceae bacterium
CGCCGAAATTGACGCGGAAAGCGTGCTCAACGGCACCGATGTGCGCAAAAACGACATCATCACGCACGTCAACGGCAATCCGCTCAACAAGGCAAATGTGCTGCTCAGCGCCGTGGAAAACGGCAAGGTGGGCGATTCGCTGAAGCTGACACTCTGCCGCGTCAACCAGAACTACGACATTTCCACCTTCGAGGTGAGCGTCAAGCTGGTGGAGGACAAAGGCAGCAGCGAGGAGGCGACCACAGAACCGTCGCTCTGGAACCCCTTCCAGGAGGGCTACGGCTGGTAAAAGCAACAGGATACCCAAGCAGAAGCGCCTGCGCGTTCGTTCGCATGGGCGCTTTTGCCGTGCTTTTGCCGCAGCAGCCCAGATTTTGCCGGAAGCCCGTGCTCCGCTTCCCTGTTCCTTGCAAAACAAAAAAACTTATCCACCCTCTTTTTCACCGCCTGTGGACAAACGCATCTCCCGGGAAGGCGCGGTGTCAAGCAAAAAGGATGGGGGACGGGGGGAATCGGTGGAAAACTGTGGGTTATTCACCGGTTTTTGCACAGGAACGCAGATAAATCAAGAAAATTTGTGCTTGACAAGGGAGGTGGAATCTAGTATAATTCAAGGCACGCGCCACGGTGTAAAGATAAATGCCTTTACAGGCGGGCGCCCCGCGTTTCCTGTCTCCATCAAGCGTCCGGAAGAAGGTGTCGGCGATCGCGAAGGATCTTTCAATTGCGTTGCTGCTTGATTTTTACGGTGAGCTGCTGACGCAGAAACAGCGCGAATTTCTGGAATATTATTATAACGAGGATCTTTCGCTTTCTGAAATCGCGATCAATGAGGGCATCACGCGCCAGGGCGTGCGCGACGCAATCAAGCGGGCGGAGCACCAGCTTCAGGAGATGGAGCGGCGTTTGGCGCTTGCAAGCCGTTTTGAAAACATGCGCGAGGGCTTGGGCGACATCATCCAGTGTGCGCAGACCGTGCACGAGCAGAACCTGCGCTGCGGCCTATCGCGCGAGATCAACGAGGCGGCGGCTCAAATCCGCGCCAAAGCGGAAACGCTGCTGAAGGACTAGTGTTGACACGACCGCGCAAGGCTTCAAGACCTGAGGGGAGTTCCCCGTGATCCTGTAAAAGAAAGGTGCTGTGCCATTTGGCGTTTGAAGGGCTTTCCGACCGCCTGGAAGGGGCGTTCAAGCGGCTGCGCGGCAAAGGCAGCCTGACGGAAAAGGACGTGCGCGAGGCGATGCGCGAGGTGCGCATGGCGCTGCTGGAAGCGGATGTCAGCTACAAGGTCGCCAAGGAGTTCACCGCGAACGTGACCCAGCGTGCAATTGGGGCGCAGGTGATGGAAAGCCTGACCCCTGCGCAGATGGTGATCAAAATCGTCAGCGAGGAGCTGACCGCCCTCATGGGCGGCGTGCAAAGCCGCCTGACGCAAGCGGCGCACGGACCGACGGTGGTGATGCTGTGCGGCTTGCAGGGTTCCGGCAAAACCACCCACTGCGGCAAGCTGGCACTGATGCTCAAAAACAAGGGGCATCGTCCGCTGCTCGCCGCCTGCGATATCTACCGCCCTGCGGCGATCAAGCAGTTGCAGGTGGTGGGGGAGCGCGTCGGCGTGCCGGTGTTTGAAATGGGTTGTGAAGCCCCGGTGAAGATCGCGCAGGCGGCGCTCCGGCAAGCCGGGGATCAAGGCAACGATTATCTCCTTTTGGATACCGCCGGGCGGCTGCACATCGACGAAGCGCTGATGGGGGAGCTAAAGGAGCTAAAGCAGGCGCTGCGCCCGCAGGAAATCCTGCTGGTGGTGGATGCGATGACCGGGCAGGACGCGGTCAACGTTGCTTCCAGCTTTGATGAAGCGCTGGGCATTGACGGTCTTGTGCTGACCAAGCTCGACAGCGACACCCGCGGCGGCGCGGCGCTTTCCGCCAGGGCAGTCACAGGAAAGCCGATCAAATTCATCGGCACGGGGGAAAAACTGGGTGACCTGGACGTATTCCACCCGGGGCGCATGGCGAGCCGCATCCTTGGCATGGGCGATGTGCTTTCGCTGATTGAAAAGGCGGAAAGCGTGCTCGGTGAACGCGATGCTGCGGCGCTGGAAGAAAAGCTGCGCAAAAACAAATTTGACCTCAACGATCTGCTTGAACAGTTCCGCCAGATGCGCCGCATGGGTTCGCTCAAGGATATTCTGGGGATGCTGCCGGGGGTGGGCAAGCAGCTGCGAGAGGTGGAAATTGATGAGCATAAGTTCGATAAGGCGCAGGCGCTCATTCTTTCCATGACCCCGCAGGAGCGCGCAAACCCGGAGGTGATCAACCCCTCCCGCAAGCGCCGCATTGCTGCGGGCGCAGGGCAGCAGGTGGAAGACGTCAACCGCCTGCTCAGCCAGTTCAAGCAGATGCAGAAGATGTTCAAGCAGATGGGCGGACGGCCCGGAAGAGGCGGTCTGCGCGGTCTGATGCAGAATATGCGCTGACACATTTGGTATCATCATCATCTTACTAAAAACGAAAATAAATCTAGCATGGAGGAACATTATGGCAGTCAAGATCCGTCTGCGCCGCATGGGCGCAAAGAAAGCACCGTTTTACCGCATTGTGGTCGCGGATTCCCGTTACCCCCGCGATGGGCGCTTCATTGAAGAGCTGGGCTTCATCGACCCCATGACCGAACCCGCGCAGGTCAAGCTCGACAGCGAAAAGGTGCGGCAATGGATTCGCAACGGCGCACAGCCGACCGATACCGTTAAGGATATCCTGAAGAAGCAGGGAGTGCTTTAAGCGATGGAAGAATTGTTGCTTACACTGGCAAGGGGGCTTGTGGAAGAGCCTGCCGCCGTCAGCGTCACAGTGGATGAGCCAAACGAGGAAGGCATCGTGCTTTACCATCTGCATGTCGGCGCGGACGATATGGGGCGTGTCATCGGCAAGCAGGGCAGGATCGCCAAGGCGATCCGCACCATCATGCGCTCCGCCGCAATACGCAGCCACCAAAAAATTTCGGTGGAAATCGACGAATGAAGCAGGCGCTGCTGGAAATCGGAACCATCGTGGGTACCCACGGACTCAAGGGAGAATTGCGCGTCCAACCGGCGTGTGATTCCCCCGCGTTTTTTGGCGGCTTTCCGGTTTTGTACCTGGATTCCAAGGGGGAGCAACCTGTGCGGGTGACTGCCTGCCGGGCGCACAAGCATCTGGCGCTGCTGTGCCTGGAGGGCGTGGAAACGGTGGAGCAGGCGCAGGCGCTGCTGCGCAGGAGGTTGTATTTTCGCCGTGCGGACGCGCGGCTGGAACCGGGGCAGTATTTCATCGCAGAGCTGCTCGGCTGCGAGGTGCTTGATGCCAATAACCCCGCGCTTTGCTACGGTACGCTTTGCGACGTGAGCAAAACCGGGGCGAACGATGTGTGGCACATCCGGCGTCCCGGGGGCGGCGAGCTGCTGATCCCGCTGATTGACGAGGTGGTGCGCCGGGTGGAGATCGAAGAAAACAAGGTGTGGATCACGCCGCTGGAGGGCTTGCTTTGACGGTGTGCGCTGTGCCCGGGCAGCCATGACCACCCTATTTTCTCAAGCGCAGCCCAAGGTGAGGAAAACATGAAAATTGAAATTATGACCCTGTTCCCCGCGATGTGCGAGGCGGTGCTGGGCGAAAGCATCATCGGGCGGGCGCGGGCGCAGGGCTTGGTGGAAATCCATACCCGCAACATCCGGGATTACACGAAGGATAAGCATCGCCGCGTGGATGACGCGCCCTTTGGCGGCGGTTACGGCATGGTGATGCAGGCGCAGCCCATTGCGGATTGCTTCCGGGCGCTGTGCGCGGACTGGGGAAGCCGCCCGCGGCTGATCTATCTTTCGCCCCAAGGCAAGCCCCTCACGCAGCAGCGCTGCAAGGAGCTCGCGCGGCTGCCGCATTTGGCGCTGCTTTGCGGGCATTATGAAGGTGTGGATGAACGCGTTCTGGAGGCCTTGGTGGATGAGGAAATTTCCATCGGTGATTATGTGCTCACCGGCGGGGAGCTGCCCGCCCTCGTGCTGGCGGATGCCATCACCCGGCTGCTGCCCGGCGTGCTGGCGGCGGACGCGGCGTATATCGGCGAAAGCCATTATAACGGCTTGCTGGAACACCCGCAGTATACCCGCCCTGCCGTTTGGGAGGCGCGCGCGGTACCGGAGGTTTTGCTCAACGGCAACCACGCCTTACAGGAGCAGTGGCGCAGGGAGCAGGCGCTGGAGCGCACGAAGCGCAAGCGCCCGGATCTGCTGCGGGCGGCGGAACACGGGGAGTGGGCGGCGGGGGAACGGATAGAAACCGGGGACTGAGCCACAGACCGGCAGGAGGAGAGAAGCAGTCTCCAAAAAGCCGCGTGTCCGCTTCGCCCCGTCTCATATTGCTCCGCAAATAAAGTCTTGCCAATGATCGCGCCAAAAAGACAAGTGATACTGGCAGGACTTGCTTGCGGAATAATATCTCTGCCATACCAATGCGCATCTGAATTTACGGGGGGATTGGGATGAAACAGGCAAGGCGGCTGCTCGGGATATTCCTTGCGGCGGCTGTGCTGTTTACCCTTGCCTCCTGCGGGAAGGACAGCGGCGAAAACAAGGAACTGAGCTATCCCTTGGACGAGATGCCGCAATACCTTGACCCTGCGGTTGCCACCGGGAGCGCTGCGGCGCTGATCCTCAACAACTGCTTTGAGGGGCTGCTGCGCCAAGCGCCCGGCGAGGAAATGCGGCTGGCGCCCGGCGTCGCTGAACGCTGGAGCGTTTCCGCAGACGGCTTGCGCTATACGTTTTATCTGCGCCCGGACAGCCGCTGGCGTCTGCCCGGCGGGGCGGAAGCGCTGCTGTCCAAGGAGGTCTTTGCCGCGTTTGACGCGCGGGTGAAGGCGGCGGATTTTGTTTTTGGTCTGCGGCGGGTGCTGGAACCCGGCACCCACGCCCCCAATGCCGCGCAGCTGTTCCCGATCAAAAATGCGCGTAAGGTGTTTGAGGGCAAGCTGGAGCCTTCCGCGCTTGGCGTTGCCGCGACGGATGATTTCACGCTGGAAATCCAATTGGAGCAGCCCAACGCAAACTTTCTTTCGCTTTTAACGCAACCGGTCTTTATGCCCTGCCATGAGGCGTTTTTTGCCGCGACGAAGGGTCGCTACGGCTTGGCGGCGGATATGCTGCTGTGCAACGGTCCGTTTTATCTCAGCCGCTGGGACGGTGCGCTGCTGCGCCTGCGCCGGAACGAGGAATACAAGGGGAATTGGAAGGTGGCGCCCGCGGGCGTTACCCTGCGTTTGCAGCCGGATTCCGCGCAGCGCCTGCGTCTGCTGGGCGCGGAGGGCGGTTTTTCCGCCGTGCTGCTGCCCGCAAGCGCCGCGGCGCAGGCATTGCCGGCGCTTGCAAAGGGTGTAACAGCGGTTCCGCTGCAAAACGCGACGCTTGCCCTGCTGTTCCAGTGCGCAACAGGGGCACTTGCCAGCGTGGAACTGCGTGCCGCGCTCTGTGCGGCGCTTGATGCCGCCGCGCTGGGCTATGATGCCGCCGGGCTGGTGCCGGGCAGCTGCTTGGCGGGGCAGGGCGCTTACCGGCAGGCGGCGGGGCGGGCGCAGGGAATCCCCTTTGATGAAGCCAAGGCGCGCAAGCTGTGGGCGCAGGGCTTGGCGGCGCTGGGCAAAAGCCAGGCAGCGCTGACGCTGCTTTGCCCGCCGGAGCTGGAAGCGCAGCTGCTCCTGGCGCTGCAGCAATGGCAGCGGCTCTTTGGGCTGACGCTGCGGCTGACCATTGAGACCTCGGCGCCGGCGGAGCTGCAAGAGCGCCTGCGTGCAAAGGACTTTGACCTTGCCGTCGCTGTGCTGCAGTCGGAAAGTGCCTTTGCGCTGGGATTTTTACAGCAGCTCGGCGCGGAAGAAGGTCTGAGCGGCTACCGCTCCAAAACGCTGACCGCTCTGCTGACCGCCGCCGCGCAGACGACGGATCCCGCGCAGCTTGCCGCCGGCTGCAAGCAGGCGGAGGAGCATCTGCTGCAAAACGCCGTGGTTTATCCGCTGTGGGCCTTGCAAAGCCATCTGCTCATTGCGCCGGGTGTGGAAGGGCTGATGGTATCGCCTGCGGGGGAACAGATAAGCTTTTTACGCGCAACGGTTGCCGACGGATAACAGTTGACCGCGCATTGGGGAGGCATTATTTTTTTGAGGGAGGCATTATTTTTTGAAAAGAAAAACCACTCTAAACCTTGTGCTTTGCGCACTGTTTGCGGGCTTGAGCGCCGCGCTTTCCCAAGCGGCGCTTCCAATGATCCCCGTTCCGGTTGTGCTGACGCAGGTTTCGGTCTTCATGGCGGCGGGTCTGCTCGGCTGGAAGTGGGGGACGCTCAGCCAGCTCCTCTTTGTCGCCATGGGCGCGGCGGGGCTGCCGGTGTTTTCCGGTTTCAAAGGGGGACCGGCGCATCTGTTTGGTCCCACCGGCGGCTTTATTTTCGGTTATATCCTTGCCGCGCTGGCGGCGGGGCTGCTCTTTGAGCGCTTTGGCAGAACGCGCAGGGCGGCGCTGCCGATCCTGTTATTGGGCGCTTTGCTGATCTATTTTGCAGGAATCCCGTGGTTGATGTATGCGGGGCATCTGACGTTCACAAAAGCGCTTTCCGCCGGGATGCTGCCCTTTCTTCCCGGCGATATCATCAAAGCGGCGCTTTGCTGGCTCCTGCTGCCAAAGCTATACCCACTGCTGAAAAAGGTGATGTAGGGTGCGCGGGAAAGCGCGGAATAAAAAAGATAGCTGTTCCCGCCTGAAGCGAAAAAGGCAAATTTCTTGACGAATACAGTTTTTTTTTGTGAAAAAGGATTGACAAGCAGCGAAGTATCTGTTAAAATTCCAGTGAAAATAGAAACGGAAATGGGGAATGACATCAGATGAAAAACAAAAAAATGCTGCAACGCGTGTCCGTCGTTTTGGTGACCCTGCTTGCTCTTGCTGTGTTTCAGTTTGTCGGGTCAGGCTGTAGCGACGATACCCAACGGTATTCGACACAAGAAAAAACAAACAATGTCCCAGGCGGTGGAGTAATATTATCGCACGTTGACCGTCAAACTTATGGAAATATATCCGGGAATCAACGCTCCATTGATTACTATGTATATGCCGACTATTCGGGGTCAGAAACGGTTAAGGAAATAAGAACAACCTGGGTACAACGAGCGCAGTTTTGGAGAAAATCCGGCTCGTCATATAGTGCTGGCGTTACGATGGGAACATCTTCAGTGGGACTTAATGTTTCATCGGGTTCGACTACGCAGTATGTAGATTCGGCGACCATTACGAAGTACTGGTCCAATACAAACGGTGCAACTCATGCCTATTACGATTCCAATTATATAGTGTGGCCTCGAGACCAACTTCGTTCGGATCAACTTTCAAATACTGCTAGACTAAACATATACGGTCATGCAAATCCAATTGAGGCTGTCGCTGCCGTGTCAGTCACATACCAGTCCGTCGCGCCGTAACACACAAGACAATGGGCTTGGTGAGTTTTAAGCGATTCTTTTATGCGAACCTACCAAGCCCATTCATTTTTGAGAGGGGCAGTCCCGTGCGTAAAGTCAAAAGAAAACTCTTTTGCCTGTTATTGATGGTTTTCCTCCCGCTATGTGCCTGCGGACAAGGCGCCAGTCAAGAAGCGGATGTATCGATACCCTTGGATATCTCACTGGAAAAAAGTCAAATATTTCTGGTAGAGCCGTTTATGGACAGACTTGGCATTTACGATTTAACAGAAATGCAATGGGAGCCTATTGTTGAGCAGGACGCTTTTTTTCAAAGCTTTGGCTGGGGAAATGTCTATCCTTATATTGTTTTTGGGCAACACTTTCGTTTGTTTCATGCTGGAAGAATTGCTGGATCCGTGCTGGAGTTTAACTATACGTTAGAAGATAAACAACAGTCGCTTGGACCCTTTGCAACTAACGGTGATTTATTTCTTTATATAATAGAGCAGATAACGAAAGACGATTATACAAAAAGAGTTGTAACGATTTCGGAAACTGGGGAACTTGAACTGGTAGCAAACCTTGGTGGGATGGGGGTAATGGGCGGCACTATCGCGGGTGATCATCTGTATTTTCCGTGTCCTGTTGACGATACTGACTTCTATGAAGTATGGCGTTTTGATTTAACAAAAAACGACCCATATCAATCACCGGAGTTGATTCGAGACGATTACACTGCTTATCGCTTATATCAATACAAAGGTAACATCGTATATCTTGATGACAAAAATGAAACTTTGTATAATGATGAATCAACAATTCCGCTAGGTCGCCGTGTAGATGAAATCATGATCGACGAGGAAGTAAACGTCCTTGTGATGCAATACGTTACACAAGAAAGTGGAATGGAAACCATATTTACAGACATTTCTTCCGGTCAAATTCTTGGCACATATCCAAACGCAATCAACTTCACGCGCGAAGGCTCTGTCATTACAATTTATGGAAATGGCTTTATTGAGGAACTAAATTTATCACAAGGAGACTGAGATGGCCTCTATCCAACTGCACCAACTCACTCTTTCGTTCGGCGAGAAAAAGGTGCTGGATTCTATCACACACACCTTTCACGATGGAATCACGGTGCTGCACGGCAACTCTGGGGTGGGAAAAACGACCTTGCTTCACGCAATTGCCGGTATTTATACGGATTATACCGGAGAAATCCTCCTGCAACCAAAGGATAGGCTTGCCTACTGCCTGCAGGAGGATTTGTTTTTCAGCAACTTAACTGTGCAGGAAAATATGCATTTGAAATATGTGGCTTGCGAAAAACCCGAAGAGAACGAAACGGAGGAGGTGCTTGAAACGCTTTCCTTGTTCGGGATTGAAGCTTTGCTGACATGCAAGGCAAAAACGCTTTCCGGCGGTGAGCGGCAGCGCTTAAAAATGGCAATGTTGGCCTTAACAAAGCCCGATATCGTTTTGCTCGACGAGCCAACTGCCAAATTAGATGACGACAACATAGCCAATACGCTGGCGGTGATTGAGCGCGTTTGGCAGGATAAGCTTTTGTTGATCGTAAGTCATGACAAGCTGTCCTTTTCAAAGCCGATCACCGAGATATGTATGCAGGGAGGGAAATTGCAGTGAAAAAGCGCTCAAATGACGGTTCCTGCGCAAAGCTGCTTCTGAAGAAATCCAGCGGTCACCTGAAAATATCGTTGGCCATATTTCTGGCATCCATAACCATCACCGGCATTATAGGTTTGCTGTACGCGCGGCAATATTTTCAGTACGAAAAAGATTTTTTGGAAAACGTTGCTATGCGCACTATAACTGTTGAACGCTATTTTGGCAACCAATCCGTTCGTTCCGTGAGCTTTACAGATGTATCTGAACTCACAAGAATTTTAGATAAAGAATTTCCAAGCACAAAGACCACTGTCATTCCAGTATACAGACCAAACACGGGATTTACCGTAGATGAATCGCCAATTAATTTGTTTGCGGTTGAGCGAAGCCATAGCTTTCTTGTGGATTTGGATGATATGCTGGATAATACAGCTTATTCAATTAGCCAGCAGCCAAAGACCATTGGTTTAGAAATAAGTGTAATCACTGAAATAACCGATAACGGATTTGTTTCAGGTGTATTGGAGCGTGTGATTCTTAATACTGAATTGGGTGCGTCCCGGAATACGCCGATACTGTCAACGCAAAATTTCTTCCCGAGCATGTTAGAGTATCCGACGTTTTTTGTGAATATGGATACATTTCACGAAATAGCGTCCATTTTTCTGAATCGCGAAATTGTGAGTATGCAAGATGCAACCGACTCCGGGCTAATAAGCCTGCAGGGAATCTTTGTCTATGTTGATGACTTGCGCCTTGTCAGCGCCGTAGCTTCGTTTTTAATGGAACAAGATTATAGCGCAGCCGCTCCGGCAGACGCGTTCGATAATTTTGGAGAAACCCTTTCGGTGGCGTTTATGGTTTTCTTGTTGTCCTCTATTTGTCTGATCTGCATGACAACCGTTAATATCATTTTGTCATTCAGATCTTTTTATAGGGTTCAACAAAAAGACATGGGCGTTTTGAGGTATATGGGCTTTGGCAATAAGCGCATTTATAAGATGTATCGCAAAAATCTTGGCATAAAGTTTTTGCAGATCATGGGAGTATCCGCGCTGCTTATTTTTATGGCAGGAATGATTCTGTTTTCATTTGGGCACTGGTTTGTCTTGGCCGCGTTTATCCTGTCGCTCGCCGCGTTCTTATGCCTTTTGTTTATTGCGATTTCCAGGTTTATTATATACAGCTACGTTCGACAGGAATTGCTTGTATTAATCAGGGAATCCAAGGAATTTGAATAGAGGATCGATTCTTATAGGAAGAGGTTCGCATGACGCAACTGTTCTCCAGCCTACCGATACCGCCCTATTCGTTGTTGCGAATTATAGCGATTGTTTTTTCGCTTATATTTGTGATTCTCAAACGGAAGTCCTTCGGCATAACGCTTCCTGATACGCTTAAGATGGCTGCGTTCGCTGTTTTTGGCGCAATAGCTGGCGCTAAAGTGCTTTATTGCATAGGGCAAATTGTCCTTCACGCAAGCGAACCCGCCTTCTGGAGCTTGCGCAATTGGAATACCCTAATCAGAGCCGGAGGCGTACTCTATGGTTCACTGTTAGGGATCATAGGAATGATTTTTCTTTTCGCTAAGCTCTTCAATTACAAGGCGATAGATCTGCTGGGGCTGGCTTCCATTGCTCTTTTTGGCGCAAATTTCTTTTCCCGCTTGGGATGCCTTTTGGCGGGTTGTTGCTACGGAATACAGTTTTCAAACGGGAAGCAATTTCCTTACCAATTGAGTGAAGGGATTCTATGCGCTCTCGTTTTCTTTTGTTTTGTCCTGTGGAAGCCAGAGCAAAATCGCAGAAGCCAAATATTTCCAATTTCAATGATGCTATATGGCATAATTCGCTTTGCGCTTGAGTTTTTTCGCGGCGATGAAAGTCGTGGAATATGGTTGCTATCAACCTCTCAATGGATTTCCGTCATTTTTATTTCAGTTAGTATCCTCTGGTTGTTAAAGGCAAGAAAGACCTGAACAAAAAGCGGAAGACGCGTTTTCTTTCCGCCGCCGCGCTTGCAAAAGCCTCGCTTGGGAGCAACAGCTCCCCCCCAAGCGAGGCCAATTGTTTTATTCCGCTTCATAAAGCATCTCTTCAAAATGATACAGCGCACCCTCCGGCGCGGCGGGTTCAACCGTGATCAGCACAGCGCCCGGCTGTTGGCTGGCCTCATAACCGGCAGGCCGGGCGATTTGATACAGCACACCGTCAAGCGCACTGCACCAGCTTCGCTCCGGATGAATGTGCCCGATGGAAACCAAACCGACGTTACCGTTTTTCGCGATCACATCATCCATCGGCGCGTTTTTCTCAATTGTATACGTAAAGCTTTCCGGAATGGGCGCATAGCCCTCCTGCGCCGGGCTGCCCTCTCGCGCCGCGCGCAGCATCGCCGGAGTATTCATATGGAAAAACAGCGTCGCCTTCCCGTTGGGCGCCTCCGCCTTAAAATTCGCAAGGGTTTTGTCCAGCCAGGCCGCCTGGTCGGGCTTGAAATGATCGTAGGTTATGTAATGCGTTTCAGGGTCACGCGCAAGGGAATCCATAAATACCAGCGTGTGCACGGTCTTCCCTGCGGCGTTCCGGAGGGGGATTGCGTACTGCGTCGCGCCGGTCAGACCCTCCTCGTTCGCAATGATGCAGTGCGCATAGCCGGAAAGCGCCGCCGCAACGTCCGCCGCGGAGCCGAGATATTCGCCGTCGTTGTTGCCGGGCACATAGGCCCAATACAGCCCGAGCTCTTCAAACAGCCCCGCAATGCGCTCCAGCGCAGCACGCTTATCCACAAAAATATAGCGGTTAAAGCCGTCGAGCATATCGCCGGTCACAACCACCAGCTCCAGCCGCGGCGCAAGCGGCGTGAGCATTTCCCTTAGCCCTTGCATCGTTTTCTGATCCTTGCCGGTATTGCCCACCAAATGGGTATCCGTCAACTGCAAAATATCGAACGCGGCGTTTTCATCCAGAAAAAACGCCGGTATCACCCGCCCAACGATGCTTTTCCACCGACCCTCGCCGGTCAGGTCGCCGTTGTGAAAGGGTTTTTTGAACACAAGCAGCCCTGCCGTGCCGCCACAGACAAGCGCAAGCGCAAGAACGATGAGCAGCAGCCGCTTCCAATGCTTTTTCATACCGCAATCGCCTCCCTTTTCTTTGCCACCCGGTTGGTCGCAATCAAATCAACCCCGGTGCCCGCCGCGTTGGCAAGCAGCACGTCGCCGATGGCAACGGGCGCTTTTGCGGCGCAGGCGTTGCCCGCTTTTACGCAATCAAACAGCTTTGCCTTTGGCACAGGCTCGGCGGATTTCACACTCACCAGCGGCGCTTCACCGCCCTCCACGCGCATCGTTGAGGTGAAGGAGCGCAGCGGCTTGGTGCATTCGGCGCGGGCATAGGCATCACCGCGCTTGCAGGCATTCCCGGCAACGGAAAGCACCCGGTTGTTTTCATCCAGTTCCACGCGCAGCCCGCAGCCCATGGGGCAGGCGACGCAGGTCAGTTCTCTGGTCGTCGTGCTGATTCTCCTTTGCTGCCAGAACGTGTCGGCCCTGCCGCTCAAACTGTCCGGAAAAATTCACTTCAAAGCTGGACAGTTCGAATCCTTGCCAACACACTCTAGAAAATTTGATCCTTTCCCTCCCGCTCCACAACCTCAATCGTCAGCTCCGCGCCCTCCGGCAGTGCGGCAAGCTGTTCGGGCTTAAGGAGCAAATCCTCCATCTCGCCGGGTGCCAGGCGCGGGCGTTTTTTTTGCAGCAGCGTCGTTTCGCCGCAGCGCAGACGTACACTGGCGTTTTTGTAGACCTCCCCCACGCGGAAATAAAGCTTCAGCGGCTGGGGCTGACGCCGGTTCACCCGCTGGGGAACCACATAGCGCACGCCATTCCCGCCCCTCGTGGGCAGATATTCCGGCGCTGGATCGTGCGTGCCGCGGATATACGCCGCAGCCCCCGCGCCCGCCAACTGGCTTTCAAGCGTAACAAAATCCACCATATCATGCACATGCAGCACATTGCCGCAGGCGAAGATCCCGGGGATCCCCGTCTGGCGAAGCTCATCCACCACAGCGCCCGCCGTCACATGATCCATTGCAATGCCCGCCGCGCGGGAAAGCTCATTTTCCGGGATCAGCCCCACAGAAAACAGCAGCAAATCGCAGGGGATCGTTTCCTCCGTGCCGGGAATGGGACGGAAGTTTTCGTCCACGTTGGCGACGGTCACAGCCTCCAGGCGCTCCCTGCCATGTATGCCAACCACCGTGCAGCTCAGGCGCAGCGGGATATTAAAATCCTCCAGGCATTGCACGATATTGCGCGTGAGTCCGCTGGAATAGGGCATCAGCTCGCAGACCAGCTTCACCCTTGCGCCTTCCATCGTCATGCGCCGCGCCGTGATCAGTCCGATATCGCCGGAACCGAGGATCACCACCTCCCTGCCCGGCAAATAACCTTCCAGGTTGACATATTTTTGCGCCGTGCCGGCGCTCAGAATCCCTGCGGGGCGTGTCCCCGGAATGTTGAGCGCACCGCGCGGGCGCTCCCGGCAGCCCATTGCCAAAATGACCGCCTTGCAGTCCAGCTCCAGCAAACCCTCCGCCTGGTTCACCGCAAACACCCTGTGGCGGTTTTCGCCGGGGATCACCTCCAGCGCCATAGCGCCAAGCTTCACCTCAATATGTGGATTTTGCTCCACAAGCACGATGAAGCGATCCGCGTATTCCGGACCGGAAAGCTCTTCACCGAAATAATGCAGCCCAAAACCGGTATGGATGCACTGTTCCAGAATGCCGCCCAGGGTTTTTGCCCGCTCCAGGATCAAAATGCGCTCCACGCCGTTTTTTTCAGCCTCCAGCGCCGCTGCCATTCCGGCGGGTCCGCCGCCGATTACAACCAAATCCACCGCTTCCATATTAACTATATCCACCCGCCCTATTTCGTTTTGTTCAGTAAAATCCGCGAATCGCCACCGCACTTGGTGATCTCCTCCGACGGCAGACCAAGCTCACGCGCCAGCAGCTCCAGCACCCGGGGTCCGCAGAAGCCGCCTTGGCAGCGCCCCATCCCCGCGCGGGTGCGGCGCTTAACGCCGTCCACATCCGTCGCCCCGGCGGGCGCACGGATCGCATCCAGGATCTCGCCCTCGCTGACCGTTTCGCAACGGCAGACAATCCGCCCATAGGCGGGGTTTTTCGCAATTGCCGCGCGGCGTTCCCCGTGGGAAAGCTCCCTCATGCGCAGCGGCGCGGGGCGCCCGGGAACCCATCCCGCTTTTTCGGCGCAGGCGCCGCCCAAAGCCTTCAGCGCCAGTTGCGCAATGTGTTGCGCAATCGCGGGCGCGGCGGTCAGACCCGGCGATTCCACGCCCGCAGCATGGATCAGCCGGGGGTTTGCGGCGCTTGCCTCCAGCACAAAATCGTCGCGGCTGCAATGCGCGCGCAGCCCTGTAAAAGAGGTGATGATATCCCGGATCTGGTAACCCGGCACAGTGCGGCGCACGGCGGCTTGAATCCCCCGCAGACCGCCGTGCGTTGTCGCAAGATCCTCGCGGTCGTCAATATCCTGCGCAGAAGGACCGATCAGAATATTGCCGTGCACCGTCGGCGTAATCAGCACCCCCTTGCCCATCTTGGAAGGGCACTGGAACACGGTTTTTTCCACCACGCCCGCCTGAGAGCTATCCAGCAGAATATACTCCCCCCGGCGCGGCCGGATGCGGAAGCTTTCGTCCCCCGCCATGCGGGCGATTTCATCGGCAAACACACCCGCGGCGTTGATCACCACGCCCGCGCGGACGCTTTCCCGCGCGGAAAAAAGAACAAAGCCCCGCTCCTCCCGCGTGATGCGCTCCACGGCAAAATTGCGCAGCAGCGTCACCCCGTTGGCAACCGCGTTTTCCGCAGCGGCAACGCACAGCTCATAGGGGCTGACGACGCCTCCCGTGGGGGCGTAAAGCGCAGCTGCGGCTTCGGGGTTCACCTGCGGTTCCATGGCAAGCAGCTCGCTGCGGTCAAGGAGGCGCAGCCCCGGCACACCATTTGCTTCCCCGCGCACCAGCAGGCGCTGCAGTTCCGGCAATTCTTCTTCCGAAAGAGCAATCACGAGCGAACCGTTGTTCCGGAACGGCACATGCAGGGTCTCACACAGCCCCGGCATCAGCCGGTTGCCCGCCACATTCATTTTTGCCTTGTTGCTGCCCGGCTTTGCGTCAAAGCCCGCATGGACGATGGCGCTGTTCGCCTTGGTGGTTCCCTGCGCAACGTCGTTCGCGCGTTCAAGCACAACCGCCGTAATATCGTACCGGCCAAGCTGCCGGGCAATCAGCGCCCCCACCACACCGGCGCCGATAACGGCAACGTCATAGCTCCGCCCACTTTGATTTAACAATACCCAAGCCCTCCGTTTTATTTTATCGCTTCCATCAAGCCGCCCTTTTCAATGATCCTGCGCAAAAAGGGCGGAAAGGGCTGTGCCGCGTACTGCCTGTGCTGCGTCAGATTTTCAATGCTCCCCTGCTCCAAATCCACGCGCAGCTGATCCCCGGCGCTGATTTCGTCCGCCTGGGGGCATTCCAGAATCGGCAGCCCGATGTTGAGCGCGTTGCGGTAAAAAATCCGCGCAAAGCTGCAGGCGATCACCAGCGAAATGCCGGAAGCCTTGATCGCCAGCGGCGCGTGTTCGCGCGAGGAACCGCAGCCGAAGTTTTGCCGGGCGACGATGATATCGCCGGGCCGCGCCTTCGTTACAAAGTCCGCGTCGATGTCCTCCATGCAGTGCTTTGCCAGCTCCTCCGGATCAGCGGAATTCAAATACCGCGCCGGGATGATTACATCCGTATCGACGTTGTCAAAATATTTATGAACCGTCCCCTGCAATGTCATAGCGTTTTTTCCCTCCGTCCTTTCGTATTATGCCTTTGGCTGTGAAATATAACCGTTGACCGCCGTTTCCGCCGCTACGGCGGGGGAAGCCAGATAAACCTCGCTTTCCGGGTGCCCCATGCGCCCGACAAAATTGCGGTTTGTTGTTGCCACGGCGCGTTCGCCCTGTGCCAAAATGCCCATGTGCCCGCCAAGGCAGGGTCCGCAGGTGGGGGTGCTCACCGCAGCGCCCGCTTCCATAAAGGTTTCCAGCAAGCCCTCGCGCATCGCGTCCAGATAGATCTGCTGCGTGGCGGGGATGACGATCAGGCGCACACCCTGCGCCGCCTTCCTGCCCTTGAGCAGCGCCGCCGCAATCCGCAGATCCTCCATCCTGCCGTTGGTGCACGAACCGATCACCACCTGATCCACCGCAATCCGCTCGCCCGCCCGCTCCAGGTCGTCCACCGTGCGCGTGTTGGAGGGCAGATGCGGGAAGGCCACCGTGGGGCGCAGCGTATTCATATCGATCCGGATCACCTCGTCATAAAGCGCGTCTTCGTCGGCGGCAAAAACCTTCCAGTCCCGCTGCGCACGCCCCCGCACAAAAGCCAGGGTGATTTCGTCCACCGGGAAAATGCCGTTTTTCGCGCCGCATTCAATCGCCATGTTGGCAATCGCCAAGCGGGAATCCATCGGGATATTCCCAATGCCCTCCCCGCAAAATTCCAGCGAACGATAAAGTGCGCCGTCCACGCCGATGCGCCCAATCAGTTCCAGCACCAAATCCTTGCCGCTGACGTGCGGCTGAAAACGACCTGTCACTTCCACCTTGATGGCGCTTGGCACCTTGAACCACGCCTTCCCCGTTGCCAAAGCCGCCGCGAGGTCGGTGGAACCCACGCCTGTGGAAAACGCGCCAAGCGCCCCATAGGTGCAGGTATGGGAATCCGCGCCGATGACCGCGTCGCCGGGGACGACAATTCCCTGCTCCGGCAGCACGGCGTGCTCCACCCCCATGCGCCCAACGTCAAAGAAATGCTTCACGCCGTGCTTTTTGGCGAAGATACGTATCTGCTTGCAGTGCTCGGCGGATTTGATATCCTTGTTCGGCGTGAAGTGATCCAGCACAAACGCGGTCTTTTCCGGTGCGCAAAGCGCCGGAATCCCCGCTTTCTCAAATTCATTGATGGCCACAGGCGTGGTCACGTCGTTGCCGAGCATGATATCCAGCTCCGCCTCCAGCAGCTGCCCCGCGCGGACTTCCTCCAGCCCCGCGTGGGCTGCCAAGATTTTTTGCGTCATAGTCATTGGCATAAGGGTATGTTCCTTTCAAAATAAGATAGAGCCACGTTACTTGGGTCTGCGGAACCCCGCGCGGCAAGTGCGCAGGGCGCTTGCCCCGGCTGCGGCTCGCCCGTCATCCGCCCTCGTTTTCCAGCAGCTTATACACAATCGCGTCCACCAGCGCTTCCCAGGTCGCCTCAATGATATCTGTGGAAACCCCGACGGTGGTCCACTGCGTTTCGCTATCCCCTGAAGTGATCAGCACGCGCACCTTGGTGCCGGTTCCGGCGGTGGATTCCATGATGCGCACCTTGTAATCCAGCAGCCGCACCGTGCGCAGCACCGGATAAAAATCCGTTAAGGCCTTGCGCAAAGCCACATCCAGCGCATGGACGGGACCCTCGCCCTCTGCGGCGGTGATCTTCATCTCGTCCCTTACGCAAAGCTTGAGTGTCGCGGTGGCGTTGCGCTCATTGTCGCGGGAAAGCTCATCGAGCACCTTGTAGCTGACCAGATCAAAATAGGAGGGCGGTTCCTCAATCGCCTTGCGGATCAGCAAATCAAAGGAGGCATCCGCGCCCTCATAGCTGTAGCCTTGGAATTCCTTCTCCTTGAGCGCGGCAACGATTTGGGCGACGGCGGGGCTTTGCGCACCGACCGCCGGATACAGCTTTTGCACCCGGCGCAGCACCGCCGCCTTGCCGGCAAATTCGCTGACGAGGAAGCGCCTGCGGTTGCCCACCGCCGCCGGGTCAATCTGTTCAAAGGAAGCGCTGTTCTTGAGCACGCCGTCCGCGTGCATCCCCGCCTTGTGCGCAAAAGCGCTTTCCCCAACAAAGGGCGTATTCCTGCGCACGGTCACATTGGCGATGGAAGCAACGTGCAGCGCCACAGAGGTCAGCTGTTCCATCTGTTCGGGCGCAAGGCAGGCATAGCCCAGCTTTAGCTGCAAATTTGGGATAATCCCGCAAAGGCTGGCGTTCCCCGCGCGTTCGCCAAAGCCCAGCAGTGTGCCCTGCACCTGCCGCGCCCCCGCCCGCACCGCGGCAAGGGAGGCGGCGGTTGCCGTATCACTGTCGTTATGCGCGTGGATACCCACGCAAAGCCCCGGAAAGCGCCCGCAGACCGTGCGCGTCACTTCCTCCACTGTCCATGGAAACGTGCCGCCGTTGGTATCGCACAGGCAAAGAACCTCCGCGCCGCCCCTGGCCGCCGCTTCCAGGCTGGCAAGGGCGTAAGCCGGATCCAGCGCGTAGCCGTCGAAAAAATGCTCCGCGTCAAAGACCGTCTCCCTGCCGTGCCCGGCAAAAAAGCGGCAGCTATCCTCAATCATCGCCAGATTTTCTTCCGGCGTGGTCTTCAAAATCTCCGCAACGTGCAGCAGGCTGCTCTTGCCGAACACGGATACCGCCGCTGTGTTCGCTTCCAGCAGCGCCGCGCAGTTGGCGTCCTGTTGCGCCGCAATCCCCTTGCGGCGCGTGGAGCCGAACGCGCAAAGCTTCGCGCCGCCAAGCGTCAGCTCCTCCGCGCGGCGGAAAAATTCCAGCTCCTTGGGGTTGGAGGCGGGGTTCCCCGCTTCAATGTAATGAACGCCCAGACCGTCCAGTGCGCGGACGATTTCAAGCTTATCGTTGACGGAAAAGGAGATGCCCTCCGCCTGTGCGCCGTCGCGCAGTGTGGAATCAAAGATGGAGATGTTCATGGTGCATTGCCTTTCAAATTCTGCAAATTGACTGCCGTCCTCACTCACTCCGCCCCAAACACCAGCTCCGTCACGCTGTTGTATTCCTCTCCGCCGCGCAGCAGGCAGGAGGGGAAATCCGGGCGGTTGGGGCTGTTGGGCCAGGCTTGGGTTTCCAGGCAAAAGCCGCTGTGCCGCGTTTGCCTAAGGCCTTGCTTGCCGACGGAATCCAAAAAATTGCCGGTATATAGCTGCACGCCGGGCTGATCGGTATAAACGCGCAGGGTTCTGCCGGAAAGCGGATCGGCGGCGATGGCGCAGGGGCTTTCCAGGTCGCGCGGTTGGGGCAGGCAATAGTTGTGGTCATAGCCCCCGCACTGGAGCAGTTGCGGGTCGGCGGCGGCAATATCCCGCCCGATTGGCTTGGGTATGCGAAAATCAAAGGCGCTTCCTTCCACCGGGCGCGGTTCCCCCGCAGGGATGGACTGCGCGTCAATGGGCAGCCAGGCTTCGCTGTTGATTTGGAGCAGATGCCCCAAAATATCGCCGCCCCCCGCCAAATTGAAATAGGCGTGGTTGGTCAGGCTCAGTACGGTATCCGCGCTGCTTACCGCGCGGTAGGAAATGCGCAGCCGGTCTTCCAGCAGCGTATAGCTGACACAGGTGGTCACCGAGCCCGGAAAGCCCTCCGCGCCGTCCGGACTGTGGTAACGCAGCGTCACCTTTTTCGCAGAAAGTGCCGCAAGTTCCCAAAGCGCACGCGAAAATTCGCCGCCGCCGTGCAGGCAGGTGCTGTCCTTTTCGTTCGCCGTAACGGCATATTCCCTGCCGTTGAGCGGGAATTTTGCCCCGGCGATCCGGTTGGCATAGCGCCCCACCACCTCGCCCTGATAAGCGGAGGCGGCAAGCTGCTCCTCCAGGCTGTCAAAGCCCAGCAGCACATCCGCCCGCCTGCCCGCCCGGTCAGGCAGCCAAAGGGAGCGCAGGGTAGCGCCGTAAGTCAAAATCTGTGCGCACAGGCGCTTGTGCTCCAGCGTGACCGCCTGCACCGCTCTGCCGTCCGGCAGGCGACCAAAAAGCTCTTGTCTCATGGCTTGGATGGCACCGCTTTCTTTTTCGGATGGGTCAAAACCAGCAGGATTCCTATAAATAACAAAAATACGACCAAGTAGCCGGTTCTTTCCCGCATGGAATCCAGCGCCGCCCAAACATAGCCGCTGACGCTGAACGCGCCCATGCGCCGCAGATACCAGAAGGGGGCAAGCATCCGGTTCCAGCTTCCAAAGGTGACCAGCCCCAGCAAAAGCAGCGTGAACAGCCGCGTCTTCGGCAGCGCACAGTAAAGGAACAGCCGTGCGCCGGAATATTGCTCCGCCTGCGCGAGCAGCCTTGGGCGCAGCCGCGTGAAGCGGTGGTAAAACAGCAGCAGCAGTCCCAGATAAAGCAGCGCCCAAAGGGCGCAGACCAGCGTGGGCGAAGCGCTGATGCGCAGATTGCGCAGCAACTGATCCAAAGAGGAATAGCTCGCAATAAGGGGGATGAGCTGCAGCGCGAAGCACAGCCCGAAGATGCTTTTTCGCCCGGGAAAACGATAGAGCGCACAGGCGTAGGTCACTAGGATGCAGCAGCCCGCGCCCAGCCAGGCAGCCCCCTGCACGAGCCAAACACTGCTATCCGCCAAAAGGTCGCGGAAAGCGCCGTTGTCGGCATCCAGCAGCACAAATCCCCTGAGAAATTCCAGTGTTTCGCGCAGCGTCGCCTGCATAATCCGCGCGGCACCACTGCCCTGCCGCAGCAGCGGCAGCAGCAAAGCGAGAATATTCGGCACAGCGCAAAGACCCAAAAAAAACGGCAGCGCCCAGGCGCCAAAGCGCGTGGAAAGCCCTTCCCTGCTCAATGCCGCGCCGCACTGCCGGCAGCGCAGCGTCCAAGCAAGCATCCCGGGCAAAAAAGCAAAAAGCAGCACGGCGACAAAGCTCAAAAAGGTCAGCGGCGGAAGCTGCCAAACAAAACACAGCGCCGGGGGCAGCACCGTGGCCGCCAGCAGCAAAAGCTGCTTCCATAAATTCTGAAAAAGCATTTGGGCGGCGGCGCAAAACGCCTTCCACGGTCTTTTTTGCAGCGCGTCCTCCTGCGCCATCGCCAACACGCAAAGCGGCAGGCAGAGCAACAGCTGCATCACCAGCAACACGGAAAGCACACAGCGCAGCGCGGAAGCGGGCAGCAGGCTGTGCAAATCCACCAGCCCCACACGCAGCACCCCAACCGAAAGACCCAGCAGCAGCCCCGCCGGAAGTGAAGTGCCCGCGCAGCGCGGCATCGCGCCAAAAACATCCTGCGGCAAAAAGCCGCCGCTGCCATCAAGAAGCTTGCGCAGGGCGGAAAGGCAGCCCCCCAGGCCGAAGGCCGCCAGCAGAAGCAGCGCCAGCCCGCCCAGGGCACAAAGTACGTTCATGCCCAGTAAAAGCTCCGCCGTATGAACCGACCCCAGCGCAATGTGCGCCAAAATACTGTTCCAATAGAGGAAGGGCGTAAAAAAAAGCCCCGCCGTCACATTGAGGAAAAGCAAGCTCCAGCGGCGCTCCCAGCAAAGCCGCAGCAGCCGAGCCCCGTTGCGCATACGCCCCTCCTCCGCCGCAAGCACGGCATAAAATGAGTTTCATTGTAGCACGGAATGCGCCGCTTGTCAAACATATGCAACAGTTTGCACGGCACATTTCTGTAAATTTTCTTCGCAACAGTTCTGTAAAATTTCGTTTCATTTTCATTTCTGTAAATTTTCTTCCCAATATATTGACTTGTCCTTCCGTGCGTGCTATCATAAGTCTTTCATTATGAATCAATATCGAAAGGACAACAGCATATGAAACTGGTACTAATCCGTCATGGCGAAAGCGAATGGAACAAGAGCAACCGGTTCACAGGGTGGACAGACGTAGCCCTCTCTGCGCTTGGCGAGGCTGAAGCCGCTGAAGCGGGCAAGGCACTGAAAAAGGAAGGCTATGATTTCGACGTTTGCCACACGTCGTATTTGAAGAGAGCCATTCGCACGTTAAACGCCGTTTTGGAGCAACTGGACAGAGAATGGCTTCCCGTAATCAAGACTTGGAAGCTGAATGAGCGGCATTATGGGGCTTTGCAGGGTTTGGATAAATCCGATACCGCCGCCCAATACGGCGAAGAGCAGGTAAAAATTTGGAGGCGTTCCTTCGACATCCAACCGCCCGCCCTGACCGTGGAGGATGAGCGCAATCCCAAAAAGAGCGTTCAATATGCGGGCATTGCGCAATCCGAATTGCCGCTGACGGAGAGCCTGAAGGATACGGTTGCCCGGGTGGTTCCTTATTTTGAGAACATCATCAAAAAAGATATGCTTGCGGGCAAAAAGGTTTTGATTACGGCGCACGGAAACTCTATCCGCGCCCTAGTAAAGCATTTTGAGGATATTTCGCCGGATGAAATTTTAGAGGTGAATATTCCCACTGGGATTCCACTCGTGTATGAGTTCGACGAGAACTTCCGTGTGGCAAAAAAATACTACATCGGGGATGAAAGCT
>JAISQZ010000032.1 GCA_031273905.1 Oscillospiraceae bacterium
GATATTTAATCAACCGGCAAAAACAGGCGGTGCGCTATGAATCCAAGCGAGAAATCGCACAGGGGGTTGCAAGCGCGGTGCTGGATACTTTACGGGAGGGGCAGTCCGCATGAAAAACGTCGTTTTAGGCGTTACAGGCAGCATCGCGGCATATAAAGCTGCGGAAATCACCAGCCGACTGACCAAAAACGATCATGCGGTTCATGTTATTTTAACGGCGGCGGCACAAAAATTCATCACACCGCTCACCCTTCAAACGCTTGCGAAACGGCAGGTATACACCGGCATGTTTGATGAACCCGTCTGCGGGGAACTGCGGCATATCTCCTTGGCACAGCAGGCGGATCTGCTGCTGATCGCCCCCGCAACCGCCAACTTCATCGGAAAAATCGCTTCCGGCATTGCAGATGACATGCTTACAACCGTTGTAATGGCAGCGGCAGGCAAGCCTGTTCTCATCTGCCCCGCCATGAATACGGCAATGCTTGAAAACCCGATCACAACAGGAAATATCGAAAAACTCAAGGCGCACGGTTGCCTGTTTGTCGAACCGCGCGAAGCGCACCTGGCCTGCGGTGATTTGGGGCGGGGCGCACTTGCCGGGACGGACGCCATCTTACAGGCGACGGAACAATATTTGAAATAAGAGGGATGTATGTTCACGGACAAAACTGCGGTCAGCGCACTTTCCGCCTTTCGCATCGGGCAGGCGCAAAATGAAGAAGCCGCCACCGGCTGCACGGTTATCGTGTGCGCGGCGGGGGCTGTTTGCGGCGTTGATGTGCGCGGCGGTTCCCCCGGAACTAGGGATACCGACGCGCTGCATCCGCTGTGCAACCGAAAAACCGTTCACGCGGTGGTGCTTTCAGGCGGCAGCTCGTTTGGTCTGGACGCGGCGGGCGGCGTGGTGCGCTTTTTGGAAGAAAAGGGGATCGGGCGGGATGCGGAGGTTGCCCGCATTCCCAACGTGTGCGCGGCAATCCTGTTCGATCTGAAATGCGGCGCCGCCAATATCCGCCCGAATGACGCAATGGGCTATGCCGCCTGCGCAAACGCCTTTTTGAATCAGCCTTTTGCAAGCGGGAATTTCGGCGCCGGAACCGGTGCAACTGTGGGGAAGGCGCGCGGCGCGGCTCACGCCATGAAAGGCGGCATCGGCGCCGCTGCTTTCCGTCACGGAGCACTGCTGGTGGGCGCGGTGGCGGCGGTGAACTGCGTAGGCGATGTGATGCACAACGACAAAATCATCGCGGGAACGCGCGGCGGCAACGGAAAACGCTTTGCGGACAGCGAGCAGTCTCTGCTGGATGAATATCAAACTCCTAAGGATTTTTTCAGCGGAAACACGGTGCTTGGCTGCGTCGTCACCAACGCAAGGCTGGATAAGCCCGCCGCGGCAAAGCTTGCCGCCCACGGGCAAAACGGCATCGCCCGTACAATCCGTCCGGCGCATTCCACCTTTGATGGCGACACGGTGTTTGCCATGTGTTCCGGCGAGATAGAAGCCACGGCGGATGCGGCGGGCATTTTGGCTGCCCGCGCCATGGAGGCGGCGATTCTGGATGCTGCATACAGCGCGAAAGCCCTTCACGGGTATCCGGCTGCGGAAGATATGGCAGAGTGAAGAAGCAGGTGCTAAAAAAGCGGAATTCACCCAGATAAACCGCAGCACTTCCCATCTCCAGTCATCCGCAAAATTAGGGAATGAACGGTTGAATTTTTACCCTATAAAACCATTTTCATACTATTACGTCTTACCTCGCAACGTTACGCGCATCAATTGGTTGACGCGCTGCCCTGCGGGGTGTTATTATTTCAATAAGGAAAATTGTACCGCTTTTTTGGGAGGGATCCTTTTGATTGAAGATCGTTTCGGCGACAGTCTGCCCAGTATGGAGGAGCTTGCCGCAATCCTGCGCGAAGAACCCTTCTGCCGGGCATTCCGCCCGGAAAAGGAGGCGGCGTATCCTCCGCCTGCGTCCTTTTCCTCCGCGCCGCCTTTGCCCGCGTCCACGGCGGTGACAAATCCCTTTGATTTTCCGCACAGCGCCGCGATTCCCTCCCTGCGGCAACCGGTGAGCCGTGTGCGCAGGCTGCTTTGGGCGCTAGAAGATCTGTTGTTTTTTTGGCTTTGCGTCACCCTGGTCTCCGGTGCTGTGCTTTTCACCGCCAGCCGGGAGCCGGGCAAATCTTTTTTGGGCTATACTATTTTTATTGCAAAAACGCAATCAATGGCACCGGCGCAGGATGGCAGCAGCCTGCCCGGCGGGTTCTCACAGGGCGCAGCGATTCTGGCGCAGCGCTGCCTGCCGGAGGAAATTGAGATCAACGATGTTATCACCTTCAATGCGGATGCCGCAAATAAAAGCGCCGCTTATCTCACCGAACGCGTGGTGGAAATCAAGGAGGAGCTTGACGGTAAGCTCGGACTCTTCTTCGTCACCAAGGGCGACGCAAGCCTACAGGAAAGCCGGTCGATCAGCGGAAAGCAGCTTGTCGGCAGAAAAATTGCTTCCGTCCCGCTGCTCGGCACGCTGCTCCAGCGGATGTGCGAACGCCCGGTTCCCTCCTATGCGATGCTTGCCTGCTTTTTTGCGGTGCTTGTTTTGCTCCGCTTTTTCTCCCTTCACAAGCGGAAGGGCTATTGAACCTACGATTCCAAGCCCAGCGCACGGATCTGACCTTCCCTGTTGCGCCAATCCTCCCTGACCTTCACCCAGCACTGCAAATTCACCCGGCAGCCGAGCAGGGCTTCCATCTCCACACGCGCCTTGATGGAAACGCGCTTGAGCATCTCGCCGCGTTTGCCGATGATGATCCCCTTGTGGCTTTCCCGT
>JAISQZ010000107.1 GCA_031273905.1 Oscillospiraceae bacterium
GGCAACCCTATGTCTTTCCTGTCGTCTTTTCTGGAGAAGGGGCGCAATGCAACGGTTTCGACTGCCGCAATGCAGGAAAGCGAAACCGTCCCCGCACAGATCTTGCCCGTCTATGCCGCGGCGGATTGGGAACCCGCGCCGCGGACGCTTGCAAAGAGCGCCTTTGTTGCGGCTAGTGACGAACAGGATCCGGCAGCGCTGGTGAAGGCGGGGTTCCGTTCCATAATCCTCGCGCCCTCCTTTGCTGAAAACCCTGCGGAGGAGCTTGAGTTGCTGCGCAGCACGCTTGACCAGCTTAAGGAGCAGGGCGTTTTCCGCACCATTGCGCTGGAGCTTCCGGCGGCGGGGGAACAGCAAACGCTCATACAGCTTTTGGGAGGGTTGGTTTCGTCCTCCTCCTTTGACGCGCTTGTGATCCGCGATGGTTTTGCGGGTGATGCCGCGGGCAGTGCGCTCAAGGACTTTGCGCAGGCGCTTTCGCTTTTGCTGGAACAGACGGAGCTTTCATTGCCTGTTATTTTTGAGGTGCAGCCCGGGCTTTTGGAGCAGCAAAACGCCGCTGCCTATTTGCAGGTGGTCAAGGCGCAAGTTGCCGCACAGCCTGCGGCGGAGCTGCTGCTGCCGGATGGCAGCGCGGCGCAGTTGAAGGCTTGGCAGGACTTTGTGAAGCCGGCGGATGCGGCAAAGGCGGTTCCTGTTACGGCATTGCTCAGTTTAAAAACAGCCCTTAAGGATGGCACGCTGGAGGACGCCCTGGCGTTTTTTTCCTCGCTGAAGGACTACAGCGGTTACGCGCTGGCGTTTCGCCATGCGCAAACGGTACCCGGGGACGGCAAAGCGGCGCAGTTGCTTGCAAAATATTTTTCGGACGAGCTGGAGCTTTCCGCGCTGGAGCAGAAGCTGACGATGCGCCGTCCTTTCAAGGAACTGAAAAAAGAGCAGAGCATCAAAACAGACGAGCCGGAAATCACCTTCACGGGGCGCAGCAACCCGCTGTTCCTGCTGACCTGCGACGGGAGGGAGGTCGCCCGCAACGAAAGCGGCGATTTTTCCTTGGAATTTCTGCTCAAGGCGGGCAAGAACACCTTTGTTTTTGCGCACCAGGGCGAAAGCTTCACCGTGCACGTCACCTATAGCGTCAAGGTGCTCGAATCCGTCAGCCCCAACACGCGCATCGAAACCACCGGCGGCGTGGAATTGGCGGTGAGGGCGCTTGCCCTGCGCGGCGCCGATGTGAAAGCGGAGCTGGACGGGCAGGTCATCACACTCAAGCCCGGCGCCGCAGATGCGGACGAGGGGGGCTACAGCCATGAGGAGGAGGCCAGCTTCATCACCTATGCGGGAACCTTCCGTCTGCCGGAATCCGGCGCGAAGGAGGTATCCCTGGGTTATGTGCATGTGAGCGCCGTTTATAAGGGCGTTACGGATCAGCGGACGGGCGCAAAGGTGATCATTTTGAAGGCGCCTGCGCCGGTGCCTGCGCCGCCGCCCACCACGGAAGCCGCCGCCACAACCGCGACGAAGGGAAGCACTGCCGGTTCCGGCGGGACGGGCAAGACGGGCGATACAAGCACCGCCAAGACCAAAACCACCGCCAAAACCACCACCAAGACCGAAAGCACCGCCAAAACCACCGTTAAGACCGAAACCACCGCCAAAGCGAAGGCATTGCTCACCCCTTATGCCGATAACGGCGTTGGCGGAAAATCGCAGATGGTGGAAATCACAGCGGATTACGCGGACGCGCGTTCCAACAGCATCGTCAACAACAGTGATTCCATCCCCCGCATCTCGCCCTTGCTTGAGGGCACCTTTGATTATGTTGTGGGGCAGGATACCTATAGCGGCATCACCTATTATCACCTGTCTTCCGGCAAACGGGTGGCGAAGGACGATCTCAAGTTGATTCCCAGCGGCTATAATCTGCCCGGTAACGCCGTGCAGGCAAGCTCCTCCGTCAAAAGCGGCACGCTGACGCTACGCTTCGGCGTCACCTGGAAAATCCCTTTTAATGTGGATCTGACGGGGCAAAGCTATGTTGCCAGCAACAATTACGAATATGGCGTCAAGTCCTTCAGCGCCACGGGGCTTGAAATTGTGTTTTCCCACACCAGCGCTTATGGCGGCAAGGTGGATATCAGCTCCTTCCCGCTGCTCAGCGGCGCGGAATGGAGCAAGAGCAGCAGCAAGAATACCTCGACGCTCAAACTGACTCTGCGTGAGGCGGGGCGTTTTTACGGGTGGCAGGCGGTGTACGAGGGCAGCGAGCTGGTGATCCGTATCTTCGCCAAGCCGCCCAAGACACTGGAGGGCGCAACGATCATGCTTGACCCCGGGCATGGCGGCGGCGAGGTCGGCTCCGAGCTGATCGCCTCCCATGATGTGCTCAAGACCGAAAAGCAGATCAATTTGCTCATTGCCCAAAAGCTGCAAAAGAAGCTGAAAAGCAAGGGCGCTACGGTATTGATGACCCGCACAACGGAAACCACCGTCACCCTTGACCAGCGCGAAGCGATGCAGCGCAAGGCGGCGCCTGATATCTACATCAGTATTCACTGCGATTCCTTCAAGGATTCCAGCGTGATGGGAACTTCCGCTTTCTATTACCGCGCGTTTTCCTTTCCGCTGGCGGATGCCATCCATAAGCGCATTGTCGCCGTGTATCAGAATCAACTCTATACCGATGCCAATTATGGTTCCGCCGCCGCTGCCCTGCGGGAAAAAGTGGATCGCAAGACGAAATTTTTCCCCTTCCATGTCAGCCGTGTGGAGGAGTGCCCCTCCATACTGATTGAGTATGGCTTTGGCTCCAACCTGCGCGAATGCGGCATTCTGATGAAGGATCAAAATCAGGAACTTTTTGCCCAGGCGACGCTGGAGGGGATTGAGGATTACCTGAAAGCGCAGCATTGAGTTTGCGCAAATGTTCCGCTTCCCGCCGGTTCGTTTTGCCGGCGGGTTTTCCTTTGCAAAAACCGCATTGACGCAGGACAGAATGCCGTGTTATAATGCCACGGTAAATATGGGAGCGAGCCGACACAAGGGCTGCCGCGCCCGGCGGAAAATCGATCATTCAATCAAAGGAGCCATATGTTTCAATTACTTCGCAGGGAAGCCGCCGCCCGCCGCGGCGTGCTTCAAACCGTGCACGGCGCGGTGCAAACCCCCGCTTTTATGAACGTCGCCACCTGCGGGGCGATCAAGGGCGCGGTTTCGGCATATGACCTGCGGGCGCTTGGCTGCCAGGTGCAGCTTTGCAACACCTATCATCTGCATCTGCGCCCGGGGGATGAGCTGGTCAAGTCGCTTGGCGGTTTGCGGCGCTTCACCGGCTGGGAGGGCGTGGTTCTCACGGATTCCGGCGGGTTTCAGGTTTTTTCGCTCGCGCCGCTGCGCAAAATCAGCGAGGAGGGTGTGCGCTTCGCTTCGCACATCAGCGGTGAGCGCATTTTCATGGGGCCGGAGGAAAGCATCCGCATCCAGTCCAATCTGGGTTCCACGATCGCCATGGCCTTTGATGAATGCGTGGCAAGCCCCGCAGCGTATGATTACACACAGGCGGCCTGTGCGCGCACCACCCGCTGGCTTTTGCGCTGCAAGCAAGAATTGGAACGCTGCAACGCCCTGCCCGGGACGCTCAACCCGAAGCAGTTGCTGTTCGGCATCAACCAGGGGTCCACCTTTGACGACCTGCGCCTGCGGCACATGGAAGAAATCCTTGCGCTGGAGCTGGATGGCTACGCCATCGGCGGCCTGGCGGTGGGGGAATCGAAGGAAGAGATGTACCGCGTCATCGCCCTGGTGGAACCGCTGATGCCCCAGGAAAAACCGCGGTATCTGATGGGCGTGGGCACGCCGGGGAACATCCTGGAGGCGGTGCGTTTGGGGATTGACCTCTTCGATTGCGTGATGCCCAGCCGCAACGCGCGGCATGGGCATGTGAACACCTGGGAGGGCGTGCGCAATCTCCGTAACGCAAAATATGCCCGTGACGAGCGCCCCATTGATGAGCGCTGCGGCTGCTCTGTCTGCCAGCGGCATTCCCGCGCCTATCTGCGCCATTTGCTCATGGCGAAGGAAATGCTTTTTATGCGCCTTTGCGTGATGCACAACCTTCATTTTTACAACTGTTTGATGGCGCGTATCCGCACCGCGCTGGAACAGGGAAGCTACGCCGCGTTTCATGAACAATATGTTAATTTGCTCGACCAACGGCGCTGAACGCAAAAAGTCCTTGCATTCGCCCGGGGAATGGGCTATAATAACTAAGAACCCGTTAGCACAATCCTTGCGGGCTATGTCAACAGATTCCGGGTTCACAGATAATGAGGGAAGAGGAGAAAAGGAATGGACTTTTTTGCACTGAATATGTTTGGCGGGTCGGCGGGCGCCGCTTCGGGGGAAAGCGGTACCGGCGGCAACGGCTTTAGTATGATTATTTTGCTTGTGGTGATGGTCGGCGTGATGTACCTGACCATGATCCGCCCGCAAAAAAAGCGGCAAAAGGAAGAGCGCGCCATGCGCGACAATCTGCAAATCGGCGATGAGGTCACTACCATCGGCGGTATCATGGGGCGTGTTGTTACGGTGAAGGAGGACAGCGTTATCATCGAAACCGGCGCGGATCGCACCAAGCTGCGCTTCACACGCACCGCCATCGCCATCAACAACACCGCGCAGGAGAAAATGGAGGCGGAGCGCGAGGCGGCGAAGAAAGCGCAGGAGGAGGCAAAGGCCGGGCGTGCCTCCAGCGCCGCAAAGGAACGCAAAAAGAGCCGCAAAAAGGACAGCGGCGAGGAATAAGTTTTTACCGGGAAACATCATAAATCAAACGTATGCCTCATAGCAATGACGTGAGGCATATGTTTATTGTGCGCCCGGCATGGGCGCAATCTAACGGGTGAAAGTCCCGAACCCGCCCGGTAGTGGGAAGGGTATAGCTGAACACCAAGGGTGTCCGTCGTGAGGCGGAATCTGAAGGAAGGTG
>JAISQZ010000109.1 GCA_031273905.1 Oscillospiraceae bacterium
CACCTTCCTTCAGATTCCGCCTCACGACGGACACCCTTGGTGTTCAGCTATACCCTTCCCACTACCGGGCGGGTTCGGGACTTTCACCCGTTAGATTGCGCCCATGCCGGGCGCACAACGATAACCGCCGCCGTAGTATTCACTACAGCGGCGGTATGCCGTTTATTGTATTGCTGCGGTCAAGCGCCTTAAGCGTTGACGGCAATAACCACGCCCGATCCGACGGTACGACCGCCTTCACGGATGGCGAAACGAAGACCCTCTTCAATCGCGATGGGAGTGATCAGCTCTACATCCATTTCAACGTTGTCGCCCGGCACACACATCTCAATGCCTTCCGGCAGGGAAATGACGCCGGTCACATCGGTGGTGCGGAAATAGAACTGCGGGCGGTAATTGTTGAAGAAGGGGGTATGCCGCCCGCCTTCGTCCTTGGTCAGGACATAAACCTGTCCGCGGAACTTGGTGTGCGGGGTGATGGAGCCTGGCTTTGCAAGCACCTGCCCGCGCTCAATTTCCTTGCGCTGCACACCGCGCAGCAGGGCGCCTGCATTGTCGCCCGCTTCGGCGTAATCCAAGCTCTTGTGGAACATTTCAAGCCCGGTAACAACCACCTTGCGCTTATCCTCCGCCAAGCCGACGATCTCAACCTCGTCGCCCACCTTGATCTGCCCGCGCTCCACACGACCAGTGGCAACGGTGCCGCGGCCGGTGATGGTGAAAACATCCTCCACTGCCATCAGGAAGGGCTGATCCGCCTTGCGGTCGGGGGTCTTGATGTAGCTGTCAACAGCTTCCATCAGTTCCCAGATGGACGCAAGCTCCGGCGCGCCTTCGTCTGTACCGGTATACTCAAGCGCCTTAAGGGCAGAACCGCGGATAATCGGAATATCGTCGCCGGGGAACTCCTGCTCGCTGAGGGCTTCACGGATTTCCATCTCCACCAGATCCAGCAGCTCAGGATCGTCAACCTGATCAATTTTGTTCATATACACCACGATGTAAGGCACGCCAACCTGACGCGCCAGCAGCAGGTGTTCACGGGTTTGCGCCATCGGACCGTCAGTGGCGGCAATCACAATGATCGCGCCGTCCATCTGCGCCGCGCCGGTAATCATGTTTTTGATATAGTCGGCGTGACCGGGGCAGTCCACATGGGCATAGTGGCGGGCATCGGTTTCGTACTCCACGTGCGCGGTGTTGATCGTAATGCCGCGCTCGCGCTCTTCGGGCGCTTTGTCGATGTTGGCATAATCTACAAACGACGCTTGCCCCCTCATGGCGAGGGTTTTGGTGATCGCGGCGGTCAGCGTGGTCTTACCATGGTCCACGTGACCGATGGTGCCAATGTTGACGTGGGGCTTGTTGCGTTCAAATTTTGCTTTTCCCATGGAATGTTCCTCCTTGAAATCGTTGTTTGATACTTTGGTTCAAATTTACGCTTCTATTTTAGCAAGGAATGCTGAAAATAGCAAGCGTTTTTTGAAGAAATTTCTGCGGTTCTCCCGCAGCGCTCAGGAATTTTTGCCCTTTTCGCTGACAATGCCTTCGGCGATGTTCTTTGGCACCTGCGTGTAGTGGCTGGGTTCCATCACATACTGCCCGCGCCCCTGTGTGCGCGAACGCAGCGTAGTGGCATAACCGAACATGTTGGAAAGCGGAATCTGGGCGTTGATTTGCACCGCGCCCATGCGGGCTTCCGTGTTTTGGATCATGCCGCGGCGGGAATTCACGTCGCCGATCACGTCGCCCATATATTGTTCCGGCACGGTGATGGTCACCTTCATGATGGGTTCCATCAGCACCGGCGCGGCCTTGCGCATGGCTTCCTTGAACGCCATGGAACCGGCAATCTTAAACGCCATTTCGCTGGAATCCACCTCGTGATAGGAACCGTCATAGAGCGTGACCTTCACATCCACAACATTATAACCCGCAAGCACGCCGGTGAGCATCGCGCCCTTGACGCCCTGCTCCACCGCCGGGATATATTCCTTCGGCACCACGCCGCCAACAATTGCGTTGACAAACTCGTAGCCCTTTTCGGGATTTGGCTCCAAACGGATCTTGACGTGCCCGTATTGCCCGCGCCCGCCTGATTGCCGGGCATATTTGCAATCGACCTCCGTCTCCTTGGTGACGGTTTCGCGGTAAGCCACCTGCGGACGCCCGACATTGGCTTCCACCTTGAATTCGCGCAGCATCCGGTCTACAATGATTTCCAGATGAAGCTCGCCCATCCCGGCAATGATCGTCTGCCCGGTTTCTTCATCGGTATAGCACTTAAAGGTGGGATCTTCCTCCGCGAGCTTTTGCAGGGCAATGCCCATTTTTTCTTGCCCGGCCTTTGTTTTGGGTTCAATCGCCACACGGATCACCGGTTCCGGAAAATCCATGGATTCCAAAATGACCGGGTGCGCGGCATCACAAAGCGTATCGCCCGTGGTGGTGTTTTTTAAACCGATAGCGGCGGCAATATCGCCCGCATAGCAGCATTCAATATCCTGCCTGTGGTTGGAATGCATCTGCAAAATGCGCCCAATGCGTTCGTTGTTCCCTTTGGTGGAATTATAGACGCCGGAACCAGATTCCACTTTGCCGGAATAGACACGGAAAAAGCAGAGCTTGCCCACAAAGGGATCCGTCGCAATTTTGAACGCCAGCGCCGAAAACGGCTCATCGTCCGAGGAATGCCGCACCTCGCCCTCCTCCGTTTTGGGGTTGACACCGGTGATATCGGGCACATCTGTGGGCGCCGGCATAAAATCCACCACCGCATCCATCAGAAGCTGCACGCCCTTGTTGCGGTACGAGGTGCCGCAGATGACCGGCACCATCTCGTTGGCAATCGTCGCCTTGCGGATGCAGGTTTTGATCTCCTGTGCGCTGAGCGCTTGTCCGTCAAGAAACTTTTCAAACAGCGCCTCGTCCTGCATGGCAACGTGCTCCAGCAGCTCCAGCCGATAGGCCTCCGCCTGATCCGCCATTTCCGCCGGGATTGCTTCCGCACGCACGTCCAGCCCCATATCGTCATAATACATCACGGCGTTCATTTCCACAAGATCAATGATCCCGCGGAAATCGGCTTCCGCGCCGATGGGCAACTGAATCGGCACCGCATTGCACTTGAGGCGGTCACGCAGCATGCCGAGCACGTTATAAAAATCCGCACCCATAATATCCATCTTGTTCACATAAACCATGCGCGGTACGCGGTATTTATCCGCTTGCCGCCACACGGTTTCGCTTTGCGGTTCCACGCCGCCTTTGGCGCAAAGCACCGTCACCGAACCGTCCAGCACGCGCAAGGAACGCTCCACCTCCACGGTAAAATCCACGTGACCGGGGGTGTCAATGATATTGACGCGGTGATCCTTCCAGAAGCAGGTGGTGGCGGCGGAGGTGATGGTGATGCCGCGTTCCTGCTCCTGCTCCATCCAGTCCATAGTCGCCGCGCCGTCGTGCACCTCGCCGATCTTGTGCGTCTTGCCCGTATAGAACAAAATGCGCTCCGTCGTCGTGGTCTTTCCTGCATCAATATGCGCCATGATGCCAATATTTCTTGTCTTTTCAAGTGTAACCTGCCTGGGCATGGTGTCCTCCTAGATTCTAGATTTTTAGATTGCAAACCTTAGGCGTCAGACTTCCCCTGTCCCAACTCTGGCGACAGACAAACGCACAAAGCCAAAGCCTAGCTGTCTAACGTCTATTGTCCACCGTCTAAAGTCTAGTTTACCATCTGAAATGCGCGAACGCCTTGTTCGCTTCCGCCATCTTGTGCGTATCCTCGCGCTTTTTGTAAGCCGCGCCGGTCTGGTTGACGGCGTCAACGATTTCGTTGGCAAGGCGCTCTTTCATTGTACGCTCCGAACGTGCGCGCGAATACGCGGTAATCCAACGCAAACCAAGCGTCTGGCGGCGTTCCGGGCGCACATCAATGGGCACCTGATAGGTGGCGCCGCCAACGCGGCGCGCCTTCACCTCCAGCGACGGCATCACGTTTTCCATCGCCGCTTCAAAGGATTCCAGCGGCTCCTTGCCGGTCTTTGTGCGGATAATCTCGAACGCGTCGTAAACAATCCGCTGGGCAACGCCCTTCTTGCCGTCAATCATCACACTGTTGATCAAGCGTGTTACCAGCTTGGAACCATAGAGCGGATCCGGCAATACATCCCGTTTCGCGATTTGACCTCTTCTGGGCACTTTCGCTTCCCTCCTTCATAAAAATGAATTCATTGGTACTCGAGAGTTGATCTTCTTTCCCGCCTGTGCCGGAAGAGGCATATACAGAACAATTGGCAATCAGCAATTGGCAATTGATATGCTCTTCCGAAAGGATGCCCTGAGCCGTTACTTTTTGACGGCACCCTTCTTTTCGGGCTTTGCGCCATACTTGGAGCGCCCTTGGCTGCGGCCCTTCACGCCCTGCGTATCAAGCGTACCACGGATTACGTGGTAACGCACGCCGGGAAGGTCACGCACACGCCCGCCGCGGATTAGCACCACAGAGTGTTCCTGCAGATTGTGCCCGACGCCCGGAATATAGGCGGTCACCTCAATGCCGTTGGAAAGGCGCACCCTTGCGATTTTGCGCAACGCCGAATTCGGCTTTTTGGGGGTGGTCGTCTTCACGGCGGTGCAAACACCGCGCTTTTGCGGGGAATCAACATCCGTCTGCACATTTTTGCGGGAATTGAGCCCCTTGCGCAGCGCCGGCGCCTTGGTCTTCTTCTCAATGCTCTCGCGTCCGTTGCGAACCAGTTGGTTAAAGGTTGGCAAAGTTCATTTCTCCTTTCTCCTTATGATGTAAAAACAGCACCGTCGCATTATTACAGCACGGCAACTGTTTGATTATAACATGGTTTGTCAGGGAATGTCAAGCGAAATCCGTGTGCAAATTTTGTGCATAAATTTCACGACGCAAAAAATGAATGGCATCTGCACGGCGGGTCAGCGCGCCGCACAGGTTAGCTGTGCAACACACACAAAAAACACGCCGCCGAATGATAAATGTTCGGCGGCGCACTGTTTTACCTGGAAGCGGCGGGAGGCTCGCGCAAAACCGCGCATCCTTGCATCCATCCGCGCTCATGCGCCTTTCGGGGCGGGCGGCGCCTTATTCCCCACTGATCGCTTCAATGTACTGCCTTGCCAAATCGCCTTGGGTGGAAAGCAGCGAAACGTCACCGTAGCATTTCATGCCCGTGCCGGAGGGCAGCAGCTTGCCGATGATCACGTTTTCCTTCAGACCGATGAGGGGATCGCTTTTGCCCTTGATGGCGGCGTCGGTGAGCACGCGCGTGGTCTCCTGGAAGGAAGCGGCGGAAAGGAAGGATTCCGTCGCCAGCGATGCCTTCGTGATGCCCATGAGCACCGGCATGCACTGCGCGGGATTCGCGTCCTCCCCTTTTTCCTTGCGGATCGCCTCGTTGGCGCGCTGAAATTCCTGCTTATCCAGCACCGTG
>JAISQZ010000137.1 GCA_031273905.1 Oscillospiraceae bacterium
CGGAAAGGATGGTATTTATGCCGCGCAGACACCGATGGTTTTGCCTGTTCCTTGCGGGGCTGCTGTTTGTCGCATCCGCCTATACGCCCGCCGCCGCACAGAGCAGCGACGGCAGCTTTCGGCTGACAGCGCCGCTGGAGGGCTTTTGGGATACCCTGGACGCCGGTAAACGCGTTGAGCTGCTTTGGATGGCGGACGAGACCTACTGCCTTTCCCTCGGCCGCGTCAAGGATGCCAAGGGCGAAAACTGGATCCGCCTGATTGTGACGCCGAAGGGGAGCGACGCTTTCTGCGCCGCTGTGCTCCTTGGCACCGTGGGGGCGCTCAAGGCACAGGAAAGCCTGCGCTTTGACGTGGTGCGCACCAAGCAGGGGGACCGCAGCACCATTGCCTGCGCCACGCTGCCGGACGAACAGCCCCGCGCCTCCCTGCAGCTGCCGCTGGTGTTTGAAGGGCAGCTGATGCTTGGTAGCGCCGCGCAGACGCAGGGGGCGGTGATTCGGCTGACCGGGGAGGGTGCGCAAAGCACCGTCCCTGCCAGCGCCACCGATGCCCGTGCCGCTTCCGCGGCGGAAAATGACGCGCGGAAAAATCCGGGCGCTTGGTTTTACATAGCGGTGCTGCTTCTGGTGCTGTTTTTGCTGGGTGCGCTGGTGCTGCTGCATATTTTTCGCAAACAGGCGCAGCCTTATCTTGCGCCCCTGCGCCGCGCCGCCGCCGCGTTGGGGCAACGTGCGCGCACGGGCGCGGCGGGCGTTGCGGCCAAGCTGCCGAAGCTGCCGAAGCTGCCGAAGCTGCCGGCTTTCCCCGGTCTGCCGCGCACAGCTGCGGCGGATATGCAGGAAGAGGAGCCGCCCCTCCGCAAGACAGCGCCTTCCCAGGAGGAAGCGGCAATCCCTGCGGCTCCCGTGCCGCAGACCACCATTACCACGCCAAAGCAGCGGGATTCCGCCGCGGTTTTGCCCGGCATTGTAGTGAGCGCCGCGCCGCCGCCGACCGTTGCGGCGCTTGCGGGCGTGGAGCTGATTCCGCCGGAAGCGGCCGGCGCACTGACAGAGACCGTTGTGATGGAGGGCTTGCTCCGCGCACAGCCCCCGCAGGCGGATAGCCCCGCGGAGGAAAGCGTGATGAACGCTTATTTCCTGGGCAAGCGGCAAAACGCGCCGCCGGAATACGGGCTTTGCACCGTGGGGCTGCGCAACCGTGAGGCGCTGCTGCAAGCGGAGCCGGGCACGCTGACACCCGTGTTTGCGCCCAATCCCAGGGGGCAGGTCTTTTCGCTGGCGCAGGCGAGCGGGAACCTCTATCTTCACATTGAATATTTTGCGCCGCCTAGCTTTGTGGTGCAATCCGTGCTGGCGAGCGTCTGCCTGAAGGAGAGCTTTTCGCTGGAGGACACAAAGGGTGCGCCGCTGCGCCTGGAGCAGGTGCGCAGCCGCAAGATTCTTGGGATTCTTCCCGCAAGGACACAGCGGACAGAGGAGGGCTTCGCCGTAACGGAAAAGGGGAAGCTGATCATCGGGTCAATTTAGGCTTTGCCTGAAAAACGGCAATTGAAGGGGTGAATTCCATTGGCTGTCACATTCTCGGATTCCCTGCGTTTTCAGGACGTTGAAAGCCCTGCGGACGCGGCGCGGCTGCGCTTGCTGTTCGCGGAAAACGAAGACGCGCTGCGGGCGTTTTCCCAGCGGCTGGAGGCACTGCAGAGCGCCTGCGCCGGGGGGAACGCCTTGCAGCCCTGGGCCAGCGCCATTTTTCCGGTGGCGGACGCTTTTGCCGTATTTGTGCACTGTGCGCAGCAGCCCTTGCGCGGTTGGGAATGCAGCCTGCGCGTCGCCGACCTGACCGCCCTGCGCCGCCAGGGGCTGGAGCTTCCCCTTGAAAGCGTATTGCCCAACCACAGCGCCTTTGCAAAGTGGGCCTGCGTGGATGAGCTGTTCCTTAAAACCTTCCGCAGCGCCGGTTTTTTTGTATGCCTTGCGCCGGAAAACAAGCTGCTGTGCCGCGCGGGCGAAGGGCAGCGCCCCTTGGCGGAAGCCGCCCTGGCGGATTTGCTCTGCCACGCCGTGCCGCCGCAGCACCGCCGCTTTGTGAGCGCCGCCATCGGCACGGGGGAGCTGCCGCGGGAGGATTACGCCCTCCTGGTTTCGGTGGGCGGCGACCCGCCGGAGCTGCGGGGGAGCAACGGCGCGACGGTTGATCTGGAAGCCGAGCCGCCCACGCTTGGGCTGACCTTCCAGCGGCTGAATTTTTCGCAGCGCAGTGCGCGCGCACTGCTTAGCCGCCTGGATCTTCCTTTTTTGGTGAGCATGTGGAACGCGGCGGAGCAGATGGTGGCGGAAGCCTTGGGCAGCCGCGAAACCGCCGGGGCGCAGGATCTTGTGACCTGGCTGATGCTGCGCAAGAACTTTGCTTCGCACAAATACGCGATCACCGAGGAAGAGCATATGCGTCTTCAGCGGCTGGTGAAGGCGTTTCACGAGCAAGGCTGACGCGATTGTTTGAAGGCAGAGGGTTGGGCGCGTAACAGCGCCGAGGAGGATAAGGATATGTCATCAAAAATTCTTGTTGTGGACGACGACGGCAACATTTGCGAGCTGCTGCGGCTTTATCTTGAGAAAGAGGGCTGCCGCGTTGCGCTGGCGGGCGACGGGGAAACCGCGCTGCGCGTTTTCCGGGAACAAAACCCGGCTCTGGTGCTGCTGGATATCATGCTGCCCCTGCTGGACGGCTGGCAGGTTTGCCGCGAGATCCGCAAGACCTCCCAGGTTCCCATCATCATGCTCACCGCCAAGGGCGAGGTCTTCGACAAGGTGTTGGGGCTGGAACTTGGCGCGGACGATTACGTCACCAAGCCCTTTGACGCCAAGGAGGTGATCGCCCGGGTAAAGGCGGTGCTGCGCCGCGCGGGCGGCGAGGTGAGCGCTGACGCGGCGGTGAAGGAGGTGCGCTACGAAAAGCTCAGCGTCAACCTGACCAATTATGAGCTGCGCGTAGGCGGCAAAAAGGTGGAAGCGCCGCCCAAGGAGCTGGAGCTGCTTTATCACCTGGCAAGCAACCCCAACCGGGTGTTCACGCGCAACCAGCTGCTCGACGAGGTTTGGGGCTTTGATTATTACGGCGATTCCCGCACGATCGACGTGCATGTGAAGCGCCTGCGCGAAAAGCTGGAGGGCGTTTCCGAAAAATGGAGCCTACAGACCGTTTGGAGTGTGGGCTATAAGTTTGAAACAAGGGATGCGTAGGCAATGGCAGGCATGAAACGGCGACCGCGCGTGAACCAGCGCGGTTCCAAGCTCTTCCGCAAATATTTTTGCGCGATCCTGGCGATCCTGCTTTTCAGCTTTGTGTTCCTAGGCTCCGCTTTTATGATCTTTTCGCTGCGTTACTGGACGGCGGATAAGCTTGCGCTGCTTTCCGAAAACAGCCAGCGCACCGCCCGGATGACCGAAGTGATTTATGCGGAGCAGACGGAGCCGACCAGCGGCGGCGGCAGCCGACGGCAGCTGCTGCATTCGCTGCTGCTGGCCACGGCGCAGGTGCTGGACGCGGATTTTTTCCTCTGCAACGCGGAGGGGAAGGTGGTCGCTTGCCTGGAAACGGTTTCCGATACGCTGCTGCCCGCGCCGGTGCAATGCCCGGCGCACAGGGCGCTGCGTTTTTCCGAAAAAACGGTGCAGCGGGCGCTTGCGGGTTCCCTGACGCAGATTGGCACG
>JAISQZ010000177.1 GCA_031273905.1 Oscillospiraceae bacterium
CCACAGGATGTTGTGGTGGTTCCATGAATTATTGTATTTTGAACTATATTTTGTGTTTCCTGCCCAAAACAGCTTAAAAGCTGAACATGGCAATGAGCGTATTTTTGATCAGTGCGCCGATGACGCTCCAATCCGGCACGTCCTGCAGCCAGCGGAAGGGCGCGGCAATGGTATCCACGAAGGACCAGAAGCCGGGAACGATATCGGCAACCAGATCATCCAGCGCCGCAAGCCCCGTAAGCCGGTAGCTCACCTGTGCGATGGCGGCGTCAAGCGCTGCGATCTGCGCTTCAATCAGCGCGGGGGTTGCGACTTCGTTGGCGTAAAGCGCGTCAACGTCCTTGAGCGCATCCTTGAGCAGGGTCACATACGCGTCGCTGTAGCGCCCGTTCGGGTTCGCCGCAAGCGCCTGGACTTCCTCCGCCTTGGCCGCAAGAGCATCGTCATCCAGCAGCCAAAAGCTGACGGGCGCACTGAGGATGCTGTTGACCGTGAGCGTCACGGTGAGCTGCCCAAAATTCCTGATGGCACCGGGCTGCACAATCAGCACCAGCGCGTTGGCGGTGGAATCCACCTGCGCGGCAAGCCCGTTGCGCTCGGTGATGGGCACGGTGATGCCGCCCGCAGTTTTGACCAGCCAGTCGTAGCGCAGCGCGGCCGGCTCCACTTCCGCAGGGAGCGTCCAACTGATTTCCTTGTATTCCCAGTCGGCGCTTTTTAAACTGAGCGCAAAACCCGCTTCCGGCGCTTCCCAAGCGGCGAAAACGCCGAAGACGCCAAAGATGGAGAGCAACACACACAGTGCCGCGAGCAGGCTAAGCCCTTTTTTCATCTTCATACCGGATGCCTCCCTTAAATTATTTTTCACCGATATGATTATAGCACGGCGCCGCTAAAAAAGCAACTGGTTTTTGATTCTGGTTTTTGATTCATCGCCACGATGCCCCCTGCTTCCTTCGCTTCTGCGTCCCGCTTTTCAAGCCTGCCCGCCATGGTACGCAATGGAGCGTTCGTGAACGCTCGTTGCCACGTGCGCGGAAGGGGGCTTCGCTGACTGTTTATACGTCAGCTTTGGCGCACGCCAATCAGCGTCACCGCCGTCCAAATCACCTCAAACGCGATGAAAACCAATGCGTTCGCGGCGCTGAGCTGATGGGTCAGCGCTGCGGTGAGCATCAGCAAAAAGGCCGTCATGCCGCCGATGAGATGGAGCACGCGCAGGCGCTTGATCCCCGCACTGAGCGCAGTGCAGGCGGTTACGGCGCACAAAAACGCGTGCAGGCTGCCCACGTGCAGCACAGGGGCGGCTTTTTCGGGCAAAACCGTGCGCATCCTTGCGCGCCCGCTTTGGCTCTGCTTTGCGCGTAGCAGGGAGACGCTAGGCTCCGGCAGTGAAAAGCCGCCCGCCAAAATCTCCTTTGTTATGCTTGGATCCCCGTTGCACACCTGAAGCTGCATATCCTCCGGCACAAGGCGCTGGAAATAGGGCGAAAGGGCGTCTTCCACCCGGTAGCTCACCACAAAAAAGGCCGCCAGGCGTTTTTCGACGGCGAGATAGAGGATTTTACGCCCATCGTGCTCATAGGCGCGTTCCTCCTTTTCGCTTAGCGTAACACTGATGTTATGGTTATTCAGCAGGCTGCGGTTGCCGAAAAATACCTTTTGGTTGTGGATCCAGCAGCTCAGACCCATCCGATCCTCGTAGGTAAGCTGGCGCAGCTCCGGCAGCACGGAGTGATCCCCCTCCACCACGCCCTCAAACACCGCTTGCAGCGGTCCGCCGGAAGCGATGGCAATCGCGGCGGCATAAAGCAGAACCTCGTCCGTGCGCACCTGCCAATATTCCCGCCAGCCATGCATCCTGCCCTTGCTTTTGCGGAAAAGATCGCCGGAATCCACCAGCACCCCGCCCGCGCGGCTAAGCTCCTCCGCCGCCTGCGTGTTCAGGATGGCAAACGCCGCGTCCTTCCCCCTGCCCGCGCGGCCAGTGAGCGACTGCATGGTTTGGTAAAGCGCAAATAGCGCCCCGGCGGGCATCGTCATACAAAGCACGGCGGCGGCGGCAGCGGCAGCGGCGGCGGCGGATTGCACTGCAAAACCGGCGCTTAGACCGGCAATTGCCGCAAGACCAAGCCCTGCAGAAAGCAGCCAGCGGCAGATGGCATCCACCGCATCCTCGCGCAGGGATTGCGCCACAAACTGCGCGGGGAACTGGATTGGCGCGGGATAAAGCACCGCCCTGCGCTGCTGTACCGGCAGAAATTCCTCCGTCTGGCACACGCCAAAGAGCATCCGCCCCGGCTGATAAGCGCAAAAGCGGAAATTGCCGCACACGCGCCGCGCCTGCAGCCAGCGCGCCGCGGCCTGCAAAGCGCTCATCGTCAGGAACAGCGCCGCAAAGGACTGCGCCGCTTCGCCGCTGTCCGGCGCGGGGAAAAAGCAAAACACCGCCTGCACCGCGGTTCCAAGTGCGGCGAGCAGCTGCATACTGTCCGCATTCGGTTTTTTGCGCAGGATCGCCTGTGCGCCGGAAAGCAATTCCCTGCCAACCAGCAGCAGACCCGCCAAAAGAAACAATATCTGCGGCAGCTGCTGCGCCGGCGACCCCAGCGTCTGCGCTTTTGCCCCAAAGGAAACGCAGGCCAGCCAAATGCCGGAAGCCAAGCTCAGCAGCGCCAGCAGCAGCGCCGTGCGTAGCTTGCGCTCGCGCAGCGCAACCAAAAAGCGGAACACCCGCTCACGGTCCTGCGGCGTATCATATTCCACGCCGGGAGGCGCCTGTGTTTCCTCGGTTTCCCGCTTCTCCTGCGGCGCGGGAGGGACGCCGGTTTCTCCGCTTTCCTCCATGCGGTCGGTCAGTTCGCGCAGCACACGGAATTGCTGCGCCCGCTGGGCGCGGCCGCGTTCCAGCAACGCACGCAGCTCGTCCTCACTGAGGTTGCCGGGCGGCTCCTCCAGCTCGTCAAAATAGGGAAAGCGCTGCTGCCCCTCCGGCACGGCATCCGCTTCCTCCGCCGTCGGCGCTTCCTGCTTTTGCTGCTGGCGCAGTTCCTCCGCCGGTACAATCCGCGGCACGGGGGAAAGGTCGGTCGTCATCTGCTCATCAACGCGGCGCAAAATGAAGCCCGGCTTTTCCACGGGATCCTTCCGCACATATTCTGCGGCGGGCGCTATATCAAGCGGCGGCTGCCCGGCGTTCGCGCCAAACAGATCCAAGCGCAGGGGATCCGGCTCCGGCTTGGGCTGCGTCACCTCCCGCGGATCAATCGCCGCTTCGCGCAAATCCGCTTGCTCCGGCAACGCCGCCGCTGGCACTTCGCGCGTAGCCGTCCGTTCCTGCGGGGCTTGCGCGGCTTCGCACGGTTTATCCGTCTCCTGCAAAGCCGCTTCCTCGTCCGGCTGCGTTTGCAGGGCTATGTCCTTTCGCACGGAATCCAGCAGCTGGTCAATTTCCGCCATCGGGATGCGCCGCCCCCGCCCGTCCTGCGGCGGCGCTTCGTCCCCAAGCTGCAAAAGCAGACGCGCAAGGCGCTGCTGCATGGATTCTTCGGATGCTTTGCGCTCGTCCGGCATTGCGGCGCTCCCTTCCACTTGTGGTCAGCGGTACAGCGAATGATTGCCAGCACCCCGCGCCTTATGATCCACTCATATCGGCGGCTTGCCGGCCCTTCGCGATCTCAAACAGTAAAATCCCAGCGGCAACCGAAGCGTTGAGGGAGGTGATTTTGCCGCGCATGGGCAGCGAAAGCAGCACATCGCAGCGTTCCTTCACCAGCCGCCCCAGCCCCTTGCCCTCTGAACCGATCACCAGCGCACAGGCGCCCTGCATCCTTTGCCCGCAATAGGGCAGCCCCTGCATATCCGCGCCATAAATCCAGACACCACGGCGCTTGAGCTCCTCCATCGTCTGGCTGAGGTTTGATACCCGGGCGACGGGGATATATTCCACCGCGCCCGCAGAGGCCTTGCTCACCGCCATGCTCAGGGGGGCGCAGCGCCGCTTGGGGACGATCACCCCATGCACCCCGGCGGCCTCCGCCGTGCGCAGCATCGCGCCCAGGTTGTGCGGATCCTCAATCTCGTCGCAGAGCAGCAAAAAAGGCGGTTCCCCGCGCAGCTCGGCAAGCGCAAAAATATCCTCCAGCGCGGCATAGGCGTGGGCGGCGGCAAGCAGCAGCACGCCCTGGTGCGCCTCACTGCCGCAAAGCCGCTGCAGCTTGCGCCGGTCGGCCTCCTTCACCACAACGCCCTGTTCCCGGCACAGCGCCAGAATCGCGCCGACACTGCCGCCGGTTTCCCCCCGCGCCCAAAAGAGGGTATCCGCCGCACGCCCGCTTTTGAGGGCTTCCAGCACGGCGTTGCGCCCAAACACCCATTCCTGCGCGGTTTCCCGCGCTTCCGACTGATTTTGCATACGAAAGCAAAGCGCTCCCCACAGATTCATTTGAATACTAATTAATTATAACATGATTGCAATCTACAAACCGAAAACGTTTCAATAGCTCCGCAGGAGCTATTATAACATAGATTTCTGCGGAATGGTAGTGGATTTTTGAAAAAAAGCTGGCATTGGTTTCCGCACCGCCCCAGGGGCGCACTTGAGCAGATCGCCCGCCGCACAAGAGAGAGGCTTTGACGGCCTCTCTCTTGCTCTGTTTGTTTTATGCGATTGCGCTGTTGAGACTGGTGAGGGCGGTGGTGGAGGGAAACACGGAGCTGACGCTGCGGCAAAGATGCCTGCGCAGGGAATTCGCCACGGAAACAATGCTTTCGTCGTAGCGAGGCAGGCAGTGGTCGCTCATCTAAAAATCCTTTCCTCAGGAGACTGCGGCAAACAGCATCCGCACAATCCGCTCTAGGCTGTAAACGCCGTAATCCAAAAAGGCCGCCGCCTTGCCAAGGCTTTGCGCGTACCAGTCGCCGGTATAAATCACGCTTTCCCCCTCACGTGCGTCATATTCCGCCGCAGAGGGCAGCGTATAGCCAATTTTGGTGCTGAAGCCATAGCGAACCGTATCAATTTCCGCGCCGATCCCCGCGTATTGCGCTGCGGGCGCACCGTAACGGATGTGTTGGTATTTTCCCTCAATAAAGCTGATATTGAGCGCTTTGGAGGTATCCACCGGCTGCCCCGACGCATCCTTGGGCGGCGCAAGGATTTGGATTTCCTTGATCTCCTTGCCCTCCTCCAGATCCGCCACCGTGCGGTCCTCCACCGCAAAAAGCCCCTCCTTGCAGGCAATGCCGCTCAGGTCAAGCCCCTGCACGCTGTTATAGGTGTTGCGCACCAGCACCCCCACGCGCATGTTGCCCCCGGTGGAGCAGTTTTCCATCGTCAGCCCGGCGCAATCCGTATCATCGTCAAAATAAAAGCCGCCCTGCACACTGCTGTTTGCCTTCACGTTGCGGAAGGTCATCGTCTTGCCCGTGCGCAGCCCCAGGATATTCACGGCGCCCCGCGTTCCGCCAACGCAGACAACGTTTTCCATGAGGAAATTGTTCCCCCAGGTGCGCAGCGGAAAATCAACGCGCAGCCCCGCCTGAATCGTCAGATTCTGCACCGTCACGTTATCCCCCTGCACGGTGAGGACATCCTTTTTGTTGGAAATGTCGTCAAGATAGAAGCGTTCCAGCGCCAGCACCGCGCCGGTGCCGGCGCCGCGTATGGTGATGTCGTGCAGGATGAAGCCGTCCGGCTCCTCCCAGCCCACCGGGCGGGTATAAACCTTGCCGCTGATCTCGACCACCCCGCCTACGCCCGCCGCGCGCACCGCTTCATTGAAGCTGCCGGTGAAGGTCTCGCCGTTGACGAGGATTTTGCCGTCCGCCGCATAACCGGGAATGTACGCCGCGGAAAAGAGAAAAACCAACGCTATGCAAAATCCCAAGCTTTTTTTGATCCAGTGTTTCATCTGAGATCCCCCTTTTCAATTTATAACAGATTCAATTATAACAGAATGTCCCTGCGCCGTCATTGGAAAATTTTTCTCATCTTTGCACGCGCCCCGTGGCGTTGCCCCCCGCCAGCCGCCGCACCTCTTCGGCGCTGACCAGGTTATAGTCCCCCTCAATGCTGTGCTTGAGGCAGCTTGCCGCCGCGGCGAATTCCAGCCGCGCCTGCGGATCCTCCCCCGCAAGGGTGGCGTAAATCAGCCCCGCGCCGAAGGAATCCCCGCCGCCCACGCGGTCAACAATGCGCACCGGGTATTCCCTGCTAAAGTAGGTCTGCCCCTGCGTATAGAGCATTGCCGCCCAGAGGTTGTCGCTGGCCGTGATGGACTGCCGCAGGGTAATCGCGATTTCCGGAATGCCGAAGCGCTCGCTCATCTGCCGCGCCACATCCGCGTAGCCCGCGTGGGAAAGCCTTCCCCCCGTCACGTCACTGCCGGCGGCATGGATGTCAAACACGTCCGCCGCATCCTCCTCATTGGCGATGCAAAGCGACACATAGGGCATCAGCGCTCCCATCACCTGCCCCGCCCGCTGGCGGCTCCACAAATTTTTGCGATAATTCAGATCGCAGGAAACCGGGATCCCCCTGCGCCTGGCGCACTGGCACGCTTCCATGCAAAGCGCCGCCGCGTTTTCGCTCAGCGCCGGCGTGATGCCCGTAAAGTGGAACCAGCCCGCGCCCTCCAAAATCGCTTCCCAGTCGAATTCGCCGGGCGTCGCTTGGGCGATGGCGGAACCTGCGCGGTCATAGATCACCTTGGACGGGCGCTGCGACGCGCCTTTTTCCACATAATAGGTTCCCACCCGGCTGCCACCGCGCAGGATCTGTGCCGTATCCACGCCGAAACGCCGCAGGGAATTGACCGCCAGCTGCCCGATCTCGTGCCCGGGCAGCTTCGTTACAAAGGCGGCGTCCGCGCCGAGGCAGGCCAAATCCGCCGCCACATTCGCCTCCGCGCCGCCGAAGGTCGCCTGAAAACGCTCCGCCTGTGCAAAGCGCAGATAGCCCTCCGGGGCAAGGCGCAGCATCAGCTCGCCAAAGGTGACCACGCGCGGCTGCATTTTTTTTACCGGCACCGATGCCGCCGCCTTGCCGGATTTTGCCTCCACCGCCTGCCTGCAAAGCGCAAGGATACCCTCAAAATCGCCGCCGTCTATCATTTTTGTCGGAACCATCCAGCTTCCGCCGCAGGCGAGCACCTTCGGGAAACGGAGATATTCCCGCAGGTTCGCTTCATTGATCCCGCCTGTGGGCACAAAGCGCAGCATAGGATACGGCGCACTGACCGCCCGGAGGAAGCCTAAACCGCCGCTCTGTTCGGCAGGGAAAAACTTGAGCGTCTTCAGCCCCAGCGCCAGCGCCCTTTCAAAGTCCGAAGGGCTGGTGCAGCCGGGCAGGATAGGGATCCCGTGCCCGGCGCAATAAACCGCAACGCCTTCGTTGAAGCCGGGCGTAACAATGAAGCGCGCACCCGCGCTTACCGCTTCCTCCGCCTGCTCCGCGCTGCGCACAGTCCCGGCTCCCAGCAAAAGATCCGGCACGGCGGCGGCAATCTGCCGGATCGCTTCCATGCCCGCTTCCGTGCGCAGGGTCACCTCCGCCACGGGGATCCCCCCCGCAAGCAGCGTCCTCGCCAGCGGAACCGCCCGGTCTGCATCGTTCATTTGGATCACGGGAACAATCCCGCAATTACCGATCCGTTCAAATATTTCTTGCATAAAAGCCCCTCTTACGCTTTCTTCCGCAAAATTTTCGGTATTTTAACTTCGGTAAGCCGCTTCACCGGCACGCCCAGCGGCTTCCACGCCAGCAGCAGCGTCAGCACCGCGCCCAGCAGCACCATTGCCGGCAGCGGCAGCGCGGCGTAAAGCCACGCAAACAGCCCCAGACGCCCGCCGAGGTTGAACACCACCGTCTGCCAAACATAAATTTGCAGTGTCCGCGCACCCAGGGCGGATACAACAGGAAGCC
>JAISQZ010000206.1 GCA_031273905.1 Oscillospiraceae bacterium
GCCTGCGGGCGCAGCGCTTGCGTCCAAGCGCACAGCGGCGCACAAAGCGGGCGATGGAACAGCAATATGCCGAGCGTTGCGCCGAAGGAAAGCTGCAAACCAACCTGCCCGGCGGAAAGCGGCGAGGCAACACAGAGGAGCAGCGCCGCAAAACCGAGAGAATTAAGGGAATCCGGCTTGCGGCGAAAGATTTCCCCGCCAAGGAGCACGAGCATCATAATCCCAGCGCGAACGCAGGAGGCGGTGAAGCCGGTAACCGCCATAAAAAGGAGCACAAAGACGCTTGCCAGAAGCGCCGCCGCTCTTTTGCGCAGGCGCAACCGCTGCAACAGCCGGAATACCGACCACGCCAGCAGGGACATGTGGATGCCGGAAACCGCGAAAAGATGCGAAATACCTGTGCGGCGGAAATCGTTGTCCGTCTGCCACGAAAGCCCGCTTTTATCGCCCAGCAGCATCCCGCGCAGCAAAGCGGCGAGATCCTCTGGATAGCTCTGCGTCAGCGCGTCCTTGATCCACTGCCGCAGGCGCAGCGCCGCTTTCATCGGGTGAATGGATTGCGTGGCAGTCACCGCAACCGTATCTTCCGCATAGCCCTGCGCGTAGCTTCCGAGATAGACGCCCTTGGCGCGGTATTGCGCAAGGGATTCCTCATCCTCTCCGCCCAAGGGATAGAGACTGCCTTGGTAACTGATCTCGTCATAAGGCGCGGCATAGAGCGGTGTTTTACCGGAAAAGCGCACATTGAGGCGGCAGGGGCGCCCGTCAATCGACGTAATGCGGATCGCGTAATAGTAGCGCCCGTAACGGGCTTCCACATTGCCCGTCACCACTGCACGCAGCGCCAATGCCTCGCCCGTGCGGCTCACCGAAGGCAAATAAACCTGCGAAAGCTGGAGCATCAGCAACAGGCAAGCCACCAACCCGGAAGCAAAGGCAGCGCAAAACACCCTTTTGTGTTCCCCGCCGCGCGGCAGCAGCAAGCAAACCGTCAGTCCGACCGCGCAAAAAGCAAGAACCGCCCAAAGCGCTTCCTCCGGCAGAAAAAAGAGAACCGCCAGCACAAGGAGCATCGAAAAGCCGATCACGGCAAAAGGGCGGGTCAAACAATCACCCCATCGTCAAATGCAAATCACGCCCTGCCAGCAGATGAAAGTGCAGATGCGGCACCGTTTGCCCCGCCTTCGCGCCATTGTTGGTCACAATGCGGAAGCCCCCGGCAACGCCCAGTTCCCCGGCAAGCTTGGCGGCGACCTCAAAACAGCGGGCAACCACCGCGCTGTTTTCCGGCGTAATTTCCGCAGCGCCGCTGGCGCAATGCGTCTTGGGAATAATCAAAATATGCACGGGCGCCTGCGGATGAATGTCATAAAACGCCAGCACCTGCTCATCCTCGTATGCTTTCTTGGAAGGCAGCTCCCCTGCCGCAATTTTACAGAAAATGCAGTCTTTCACTGAAAACCCTCCGTTCCAATGGATGCAAGCAACGCCCGCGCCGCACCGAAGGCATCCTCCAGCTTCGCGGGATCCTTCCCGCCCGCCATGGCGCTTTCCGCCTTTCCGCCGCCGGAGCCGCCCGCCGCCTGCGCCGCCGCACGCACCAAATTCCCCGCGTGCGCACCTGAAGCAACCGCCGCCGCTGTGCAGGCGGCAGCGAATTGCAGCGTGCCCTTTTCCGTCCTGCGGGCAAACAGAGCCGCGGTACGTTCCCCGCTTTCCTTCACACTATCGCAGGCCTGGCGCAAATCCTCCGCGTCGGCGGAATCCAGCAGACCGCAGACAAAGCGAAGCGTTCCGATCGTCTGCGCGCCTTGCAACAGCTCCTGCACCCTGAAGCCGGAAAGCTGCGCGGCAAGTGCGGTGGCCTCACGCTCTTTTTCTTTTAGTTGCGCCATCACAGCCGCCGCGCGGGCTTCCAGCTCATTTGCGTTGTTCGCCTTGAGCAGCGCCGCGCTTCTTTGCAGGCTTGCCTGCTGCCTGGCAAAAAAATCCATGGCAAGCGCCGCCGTCAGCCCTTCAATGCGCCGGATGCCGGAGGCCACCGAGTTTTCGTACAGCACATGGAACAGCCCAAGATTCCCCGAATTTTCCGCATGCGTTCCGCCGCAAAGCTCTGCGGAGTACTCTCCCACGCGCACCACCCGCACCCGCGCACCGTATTTTTCACCAAAAAGCGCCATAGCTCCCGCAGCCTTTGCCTCTTCCAGATCACATTCCTTGGTTTCCACCGGAACCGCCGCCCAGACCGCCTCGTTGACCAACCGTTCCACGTCGCTGAGCTCCTCCTGTGTCAACGCGGAAAAATGCGTAAAATCAAAGCGCAGGCTTTTCGCCGTCACCGATTGCCCCGCCTGCTCCACATGGCTGCCAAGCACCTAGCGCAGCGCGGCGTGGAGCAGATGCGCCGCAGTGTGGTTGCGGCGGATCGCCATCCTTGCGGCGCGGTTGATCTCCGCTTCCACTGTGTCGCCTACCGTCAGCGCATCACCGGAAACGAGGGTTCCGTGATGCAAAATCACACCCTCGCCCATCTTGCCGGTACCTTCCACCGCGAACACAAAGCCCTTGCCCCGCAAAACACCTGTATCGCCCGCCTGCCCGCCGCCTTCCGGATAAAAGGGCGTTTGATCCAGCACAATGCTGCAAGCAATGCCCGGCGCAGCGTAGTCCGCGCGTTCGCCCTGCGCAAGGATGCAAAGCACCTTTGCCTGCGCCGTTTCCTGCGTATAACCCAAAAATATGGTTGCGGGCAAGCCCTGCACGGCGTCACCCTTGCTTTTCCAAGCCTCCGCGCCAGCGTCCCTGCGCGCCGCGCGGGAGCGTTCCCTCTGTCCGGTCACCAACGCGTCAAAGCCGGCACGGTCAAGCGTCAGTCCCTTCTCCGTCAAAATTTCCTCCGTCAGATCCACCGGAAAGCCAAACGTATCGGAAAGCAGGAAGGCCTCCGCCCCGCCAAGGACAGTACCCTCCAGCGCTTCAATCATGCTTTCCAACAATTGCAGCCCCGCGTCAATCGTGCGGCTGAAGCTTTCCTCCTCGTTGGCGATCACGCGCAGGATATAATCCCGCTTCTCCTCCAGCAAGGGGTATGCCGAAGCATTTTCAGCGATGACCGTTTGCGCAAGCTCCTGCAAAAACGGACGTTCGATGCCAAGCAGCCTGCCGTGGCGCGCCGCACGCCGCAGCAAACGCCGCAGCACATAACCGCGCCCCTCATTGGAGGGCAAAACGCCGTCCCCGATGAGCATTGTGGTGGAACGAATGTGATCTGTAATCACCCGCAGCGAAACATCGGACTTTTCATCGGCGCGGTAAGCGATGTTTGCGACCCGCGTCACGTGCTGCAAAATTCTTTGAACCGTATCCACCTCAAAAAGGTTATCTACGCCCTGCAAAAGGCAGGCAAGGCGTTCAAGCCCCATACCGGTATCAATGTTCTTTTTCGCAAGCGGGGTATAGCCGCCCTTGCCGTCGCTGTCAAGCTGCGTAAAAACCAGGTTCCAAAATTCCATGAAGCGGTCGCAGTCACAGCCTGCCCCGCAATCCGGGGAACCGCAGCCATAGGCTTCGCCGCGGTCATAATAAAGCTCTGAGCAAGGGCCGCAGGGACCCGCCCCGTGTTCCCAGAAATTGTCCTCGCGCCCCAAGCGCACCATGTGATCCTCTGGAACGCCGACCTCCTTCGTCCAAATCCTGAAGGCTTCGTCGTCCTCCAAAAAGATGCTGATGTAAATCCGCGCGGGATCCATCCTAAGCGTCTCGGTGCAAAATTCCCAGGCCCAGCGCGTTGCCTCGTGTTTGAAATATTCACCGAAGGAAAAGTTCCCCAGCATCTCAAAATAGGTGCCGTGCCGCGCGGTTTTGCCTACGCGCTCAATGTCCGGCGTGCGGATGCATTTTTGGCAGGTGGCCACACGCAAGCGCGGCGGGGTTTGTTCCCCGACGAAATATTTTTTCAGCGGCGCCATGCCGGAATTGATCAGCAGCAGGCTTTTATCCTCCTGCGGCACCAGCGAAAAACTCGGCAGGCGAAGATGCCCTTTGCTTTCAAAAAAAGCGAGGTACTGTTCGCGCAGCTCGTTGAGACCCATCCATTCCATAGCAAAGAATCGCTCCTGTTTTTTCCAAATTTTCAGCACGGTTCCAGAAAAGAATCATAACAGAGTTGCGGCAGTTTGTCAATCCAAACCGCGCAATGCGCGTGATTTCCGCCATCGCGTCATAGGGCGGCGCATTGCAGCCAATCAGCCGGACATTCAAAAGAACCGCTCGTTTTATTCCGCGCTCCAAAACTGCGGCAAATAGTCCTTATGCGCTTGCTTCATCTCCTGAAAGCACGCCTGCGCCTTTTCCCAATCGCCAACAAGCGGGTGCGCCAGTAGCGCGTTCATTGCGGCGGTTTCGCTGCCTGTGTGCGCCGCTTCCACGGTGAAGCGCTCGTAGGCTTTTACAATGCGCATCAGGGAGATGATGTGGTCGTTTTCAATCGGCTCAACCGGCAGCGGTTCGGCGCCGTCCTTGCCAACCACCGCAGCGACCTCCACCGCGTCACCGGCTTCCATAAAGGGAAGTGTTCCGCGGTTGAGGATATTCACCACGTGCACGTCGCGTTTGTCGTTGGCAATGGAATCAATCAGGGAAACCGCCGCCAGAGAATATTTGTGCCCCCCGCGCTTATCCAGCAAAGCGGGCTTTTCCACAAGCTCTTCATTGCTATAAAGCGTCAGCAGCTGTTCCTCAATTTCCATGCAAACCTGTGCGCGGCTCTTTTCGTCCTCCTTTTGATGCTTGAGCTTCGCCGCGCGACTGTAATAATACTGCAAATAGGAGGAAGGAATCCCCTGCACGGCACGCAGGCATTCCAGTGAAAAGCCGTCATCCTTGATGTTTTCCATCACCTTGGCGGAGAAACCCTTTTCCAGATCAATTGACCTAATCCTTCCAGCCGCACTATGGCCCTGGGGTCGGCTCAGCCTCTAACGGAAATGAGTACCAGGAATCTTCCTGGGGATAAATGGCTGCCGGCGCGTGAGGCTGACAACCACACCGCCATCTGTGAGCCGATTGTCTAGAAAATGTGGGAGCCTCGACGTATCACAACCCTACGGGCCTTCACGGTTTGTTACAGGGATAGCTTTACCTTTTTATCTTTTTTTTTTACCTAAGAGGAGGAAAGTGCTAGGAGGTTGGAGAGAGGTCCGTAGTGACTAGCGGGAGTTTTCTATTCATTTTTGTTCCGTTCATAAATTTTTTATTTAAAGGAAATATTGTTAGGCGATCCAAATCAGAGAGGATGAAATGGGACGGATATATAGCATACGAATGAAAGAGACTACTTGACAGACTTAGATGTAGATGGGAAGAAAAATATTTAAATTGATCTTAGCGAAGTGTGTAAAGTGGTTTACTACTCTGCAAACAAACCCTTGTGTACACAGAAGTGAACTTTAGTGTTCTATAAAATGCGCCAAATTTCTTGACCACCTAAACTACTACCAGAGTCTGCTTAGCCCGGCTTAGATATGTCTCAGCGGCAGTGCCTTCATTTCTACAGTATTTTAACCCTATATTGCGTAATGGTTAATATGTTTACCACATATAACATAACATGTTCATTTCGCCACAAAGTTTATTTATGTCTTTTGAATGATAATCCGACTACGCAGCGATTGGTTCCTGATTAGTGTTGATTAGTTTTTGTAGTTCAAACCCAGGATGTTTTCTGTGAGGTACGAACCCAGCCTTTAAGATCCATCTTCGCCCTAAGAGTAAACAACATCGAGATCCTTGCATCAACGTCTGCCGCCCCAGCCGACATGAAATGTGCATCTTGGCAACACTGTCGCAGCTAATGATGCACTCCATCAGGCGTGGGGCAACACCCCCCCCCCCCCATGTTTGCGCAAATGGGAGCTTCTTGTTGTATTATTTTAGTACGTCTGAACTAACCAGGGTTGGTTCCAGAACGCGGTAACAATCTGCCCCAAATAAACTGACCCCTTCCGCGCAGACGCCAGAAGTTCGTCCCCTGTTACGGAACCCAAAGGTTCATCGCCGTGTTCACAAAAGCCGGCAAGTATTCTACAAACCGGAAGGTCGCGGGTTTGATTCCCGATGAAGTCATTGGATTTTTCAATTGACCTAATCCTTCCAGCAGCACTATGGCCCTGCGGTCGACTCAGCCTCTAACAGAAATTAGTTACCAAGAATCTTCCTAGGGGTAAAGGGCGGCCGGCGCCTGGGGCTGACAACCTCACTGCCATCTGTGAGCCGATTGTCTACAAAATATGGGAGCCTCGACGTCTCACAACCCTGTGGGCCTTCATGGGCTGTTACAGAGATAGCTTCACCTTTTTTACTTTTTTTAATACATTCCTTCTCCCCACCCCTCCCACCGTAATGCGCAAGTGCCTGAAGCATATGAATCGGTGTGAAGCGTCAGTTGGCTGTGGTGATTGCTCATAGAGAGAGAGAAAAGTAGAATATTGCCCGCCAAATTCAAAATACTGCGCGCCAAATATCCGGAATTGTTCGGAATAGGACACATGTTCATAAAAACTTTTCTTCTTAGAATGACCGATACTATGACCTCCCAGAATATCAATTCTGTTTTTAAAAAACCATTAAACAGTCATATTTTAATTGTAAAATTTAATATTTCCTGAAGTTCATATGTTAAAAAACTGTAAGCATTGGCCAATGTAGTTGAGTGTAAATGTAGTTTGTTTTGCCTGAGGATGACCCGATAAGGGTCGAAACATGTAGCAATATAACAAGTATAAATTAAA
>JAISQZ010000002.1 GCA_031273905.1 Oscillospiraceae bacterium
CTCCGTCAGGTCATAGCCGAGGTTGATATATGCATGGCGGATCTTCGCTTTAAGGATGTCCGCATCCATCTGGGCATCCAGATCAAAGTTGGTCAGCTCATACTTTTTCGTGAGGGAGATGCCGTCATAAACGGGTCCGGAAAGCTCCACCCGGAAACCCTCGCCCAGAACCGCAACGCCGACACTCAGCTCACCGATGTTAAAGCTGAAGTTGATCTTTTTGAGCAGCTCTTTCCATTCAATCTTGCTCAGCGCGTCCTTGACGTCGAAGTTCTTCAGATCCTCCAGACTGAAACCCTGCCCGGCAATCACCTGGGTGGGGACGGAGTTCGGGTCGCCCGCAACGCCTTCGTTGAGCACGTTGCCTGCGGCATCCGTGATGCTGGAGGCGCGCAAATCCGGCGCGAAAGAACCCTGAAACTCAACGGCTTCAAACACATCCGTCGCATCCTTATCGGGATTCTCAATGCCGATTTCGCCGCTGTCGCCGCCAAAATCCGCCTGTGCGCCCAAGCTGAAGCCGCTCTCCCTGAGCGTAACGTCCAGCGCCTCTTGGTCATAGTTCTTGTTCACCCACTGCTCCACCGCCTTCGTGGCGGCCGCAAGGGCATCCGCCTTATCAGCAATGCCGTCCTTGAACTTCCCGCCACTCAAGCTGATAAAACCGTTTTCCAGCGCGATTGCCAGCTCTTCCGCATTTGCGGCGCCCGCAAACAACGAAAGATCCAACGCGGAGACATCGTAATCCAGCGTCAGCCCCGCAATGCGCACCAGCGTTGCCGCTTGGAAAGAGATTTCGAGCTTGTCGCTTGTTTTAAACTGATCCGTAGCCGTCACAACACCCCAAGCGTAAGCGATTTGCACCTGCGCAAAATAGGGATCATCCGCCGGAACCGACGCATAGTACGGCGTGGACGAATAGGGGCTTGCCTCCATGTTGAAGGAATCCACCAATACATCCAGCCATTCACCAACGGTGATGCCAGGTGCCTTTGCCGCCTCTCCGCTTGCGTCGGTACCGCCCCAAAGACCGGGAATCCAACTGAAAATGGAGATCAGAAACGCCATGATTGCCGAAAAAATTGCCTTCATTCTGCTTCCTCCTGACTTGTGGTTATAAAATGGCACATAATTAGTATAACACAGAACAAAGGCACTTGCAACAGTTTTTTTTAGAAATTTTAGTTTTTTAACTTCGTAAATCACTTTGTGCCCGAGCAACTCGTCCTGTGTGGCAGGAGACACGTGCAGGGCGCATTCCGGCAAGCGATAAAGAGGATTTTTGAAGAAAAACAGGCAACGCTAGACAATAAGTATTCCCAAGTGTTTCGCGGAGGAGGATTTGCATTGTTTTCAACCGATTTTGCCGAAAACAGGCGTATGCTGCAAGATGATCTGCGCACCGCGCGGAGCTTCGATCTGGTCAGCCGTGCGCTGCGGTTTGCGGGCAGGCAGGCGCAGCTTTATTTTATTGACGGCATGGTCAAGGACGATACGCTCAACAAAATCATTGAGGTGCTGCTGCGGCACACGGCGGAGGATTTGAACGGCTACGCCGACGCGCGCGCTTTCGCCGAAAAAGCTGTGCCGTATGGCGAAACAGATGTGACCGGCAATGCGCAGGATTTCCTGACCTGCGTGCTTTCCGGCGTGGTAGGGATGCTGCTCGAGGGCTACGGCGAAGCCATCCTGATTGACGTGCGCACCTATCCCGCGCGTCCTGTCACAGAACCGGAAAACGACCGTGTGCTGCGCGGTGCGCGGGAAGGCTTTGTGGAAACCCTGGTCAATAATACCGCTATGCTGCGCCGGCGCATCCGTGACCCTGCGCTAACCATGGAGCGCATCCAGGTGGGCGAGCGTTCCAAAAGCGACCTGTGCCTGTGTTACCTGGAAGACCGCGCGGATCCGGCGCTGCTGGAAAAACTCCGCCGCCGCCTGCACGGCATCAAAATTAATACCCTCACTATGGGGCTGGAAAGCCTGACGGAATGCCTGGTGAAGCAACGGTGGAACCCCTTCCCCCGTGCGCGTTACACCGAGCGCCCGGATTGCGCCGCTGCCTGCGTAGCGGAAGGGCAGATCGTCCTGCTAATGGACAACTGCCCCGCGGGAATGATTTTACCCACAGGGATATTCGATTTTTTGCAGGACACCAATGATTTTTGCTTCCTCCCGGCAACGGGCGTTTATCTGCGCTGGCTGCGGCTGCTCGTTTCGATGCTAACCACCGTGCTCACCCCGCTGTGGTACCTGCTGATCAAAAACCCGGACTGGATTCCAGAAGCAATGAACTTCATCAAAATTCACGAAGCAATTGAGATGCCGCTGTTGCTTCAGTTTGTGCTGATTGAACTGGTGATCGGCGCACTCAAGCTTGCCTCGCTCAATACGCCCTCGTCGCTGAGCAATTCTTTTGCCGTGATCGGTGCGCTGGTGCTGGGCGAATTTGCAATCCGCGCGGGACTGATGGCACCGGAAACTGTGCTGTATATGGCTTTTGTCACCGTTGCAAATTACGCGCAGCCAAGCTATGAATTGGGCTATGCGCTGAGTTTTTCGCGGATGCTGTTGCTCGTTGGCACGGCGCTATTCAACCTGTGGGGCTTCCTTGGCGGCGGCGTTCTGATGCTTGCGGCAATTTCCGCCACAAAAACCATTTCCGGCAATTGCTATTGGTATCCGCTAATCCCCTTCCGCCCAAAAGCGCTGGCAAGCCTCTTCCTGCGCCAGCCCCTCCGCCGGGATAATTCATAAGAGCTGCCTGCGCAGGATGGACTTGCGGATTTGCGAGATGATTTTCACGCGTTTTTTGTGTGCGGAAGGCGAAGGCTTGCTGGAATCCAAAGTCGAGAAGGACGGGAAAATATGCGTCCTAAAATCACATCCGCTTGCGCCGCGCAAAAATCCGGACAAGGCGTTTTGCCCGCAACCCGTTGCTCCTTTTATTCCTGTGTGGGGATCAGCAGACCATAGCCGCCGCCGCGTCTGCGGTAAACGAGGTTCATCTGATCCGTATCCGCATTGAGAAAAAGAAAAAACTGGTGCCCGAGCAGGTTCATCTGCAAAATCGCTTCCTCGGTGTCAATGGGCTTGACCGGCACCGTTTTGCTGCGCACCAGATCAAAGACGGTTTCCTCCTCCACAGGCGGCTCGGTGGGCGCAAAATCCGTGAGCTGCGCCGAACGCAGCTTTTTTTCAAGCCGCGTCTTGTTTTTGCGCAACTGGCGCATCAGCGCTTCCACGCAGCGGTCAAGCGCTTCGTTGATTTGTTGGGCGCGTTCCTCCGCGCGCACGAGCATACCTTGGTGAAGGACGGTGACTTCCACAACCATGCCGGATTTCTCCGCCGTCGCGGTGATCTTCGCTTCGGATTGTGCGGAGCTTTGCCCAAGCAAGCGGTCGATTTTTGCCAGCTTTTTTGCGGCGTGCTCCTGGAATGCGGACCCGGCGGCACATTTGCGCCCCACAACGGTAATTTTCATTGCCATACATCCTTCCGATTTGATTCAGACGGATATTTGCTGCCTGTGCAGTCATTATAGCATGATTTTTTACCCATTGCAAGCCCTGATTTGTCGAAAAAATCTAGATATGCTTGCACTCATACGTCTTTAACAACGCTGAAATTTGTGCACGCCGCTATTATTGATGTGCGGAATACACAAAGCATTCCTGCGCTTTTTTCCTTGTTTTGCACCAAAAATCCTGCGCCCTAATTGGCAAGCCTTTACCGCAAGCTCCGTTTGTGAAGCATTTCCACCCACAGTGCTGCGGCGGCTCGCCCGGCGCATTGAATGGCGTTCTTTGCAGCCGTCTATTTTGTAAAGTTTTGATGTTAAGCGCTGCTAGCCCTCCCCCAGCAGTCGCAGCGCACAGCAGCACAGCAGCGGGAAACCCTCTGCGGGCGCGTGCAGCTCCAGCGGAAAAGCGCCGGGTTCCAGCGCTGTCCCATCGGCAAGCGTAACCGTCCGGCGCAGTTCCAGCACCGCGCGGCTTTCCCGCAAGCTTGAAAGCGAGAGTGTGCTTTCCGCGCCGCAATCCAGATCAATCCATTCCAGTTGCTTGCCGTCCTCCGCAGCCAGCCAATCTGGTTTTGCGCTCTGCGCCAAAACCGTCAGGTGCTCCGGCGGGCTGAAGCCCTCGGGGTAATCGCTTCCTTGCTTGAGCACAAGCAGCGCCTGCTCCGCGCCGCAGCAGCGAAGCTCCGCCGTTTCAAAAAGCAAGAATCGGCTGGCGGCCAGCGGGTATTCCGCCGCCAGACCGAAACCAAGGTATCGCACCCCGCCCATGCGGGAAAGCAACCCGCAAAGCGGCAGGGTGAGCGACGTGTCCTCTCTGTCTCCATAAAGAAGCAATAACTGCGGCAGTCTGCTTTTTTCCAAAGGCTCATCCTTTCGCTTTTTTCTGGGAGCTTCCCCATCGTTATTCTGTGCAAGAAAAATTTGGATATGCACACGCAACCGGCAAACGCTGCGTCACCTAGCGTTTGCAGAGGATTTCCCGCTAATACTGTTCCGCTGTGAAGCTATAGACAAGATTTTTGAGCGGTTTTTTGTTGCGCAAGGCGGACAACGCAGGCAGGCTGACGCCCTAATTTTGTTGCCGGGTTTTTCGCAAAGAGCCAACAGAAACGCCCCCCTTGTGTAACAGTGCTTTTATCCCACTGTTTGCTGCAAGAGGAGCGATTCATTTTTGCATTGACGGTTTAACTTCTGTGTTCGCGCTTAGATCTTACGGCTGCTGCGCCTCATTTGAAGAGGCGATGTAGCGCGTTCTTGCAAGATCGGCAAATAGCAACGAGCCGGTACCCTTGTTGTGCGCCTCAATGGCAAGACGCGTTGCGTTGGTCGGCGCCGCGATGAAGCTTGTCTCATTGCCCGCAAAGCTAAGGGCAAGCGTTTCTGCAGAAACCTCTCCCACCGAGCTTCCAATCCTAGCCCTGCACAGCTGCGCATCCGCATTGTTCACACGACCATCGCGTGTTACGTCACCGAAAATAACCAGCGTATACACAACGCTCTCCCCTGTATTATTATCGGTAAAGGTAACCTGATCCCCGGTGGCGACGCGGTACGTATTGGTTCCATTGAAGCTCATCGAACCGTCCCCGACGATTTGAAGATACTGACCGCCCTTTCCGTCCTCGCCCATCAGCACCGCCTTGGAGGTGTTATCCGGGAAACCATAAATGAAATGGGCATCCGGGTTGTTGTCATCTACGATGCAGCCATTGACATCCTCCAGATAGGCTTCAACATAGTTGGAAAACACCGGATAAAGCGTGGTATCTCCTGTTATCGCAATCGTTGGCGTAACGTCCTGCGCCTCCGGGTCAGTGGACCAGCCAAGGAAATTCGGATAACCTTCTTTTGCAAGAGCACCGACCGGCGGCAATGCACTCTGCGCAACTGCCAAATCGTAGGTGAACTCCATCGCTTCAGGCGGTTCTCCGGTCACGCCTTCCTGCTTTGCGAAGGTGACGGTGTAAACATCCTGCGTCATTTCCGCGTACAGCGTATGGTTCCGCTGGATGTCCTCCAAGGAACCCGCCTTATACTGCGTGCTGGTGCTGCCATCTATCCAGCCACTGAAGGTATAGCCCGGCTTGGTTGGAACATTCGCGTCACCTGCCATTGGGATGACGAGATCGTCGCCCCAAGCAATCCTTGTAATCTGCTCCTGCCAACCGGCTGGCGCGGTAACGCCTTCACCAAGCACGAAGGTCACGGTGTAATACAGCTTGAGCCAAACGGGATGCAGGGTGACCGGCGCAAGCAACGCAACCGAAGGCAATTCGGTGTAGTCCTCCAGCGGGGTGGCATATATCTGCGCATCACTTGACCAGCCCAAGAACTGATAGCCAGGCTTATTGCAGACCAACATATCCTCTGACCCGGGCAGCATGTTCAAAGGTGAACCGCCGCCGCTGGTCGGCTGCACCAGACTTTCCGCGCCGGGATAAATCCGAACCGCAGTTTCCTCCGGCAATTCCAACTCGCCCGAACTTGTGACAAAAGTCACCTCTGGCGCCCAGACCGCGAAGAGTTCAAAGCCCGTTGGCTGATTGAAGTAAGAGACGGAAACCGTGAAGTTGGTGTTTTGCAGCGCTGTTTTTGCGCTTGCGCTTGTGTTCCAGCCCAAGAAACGCCAGCCCGCCCTAACTAGCTCGCCCTGACCGGCAAGTTCATCGGAATGAAGGGACATCGAACCCGTCGCCATTTCGGCGCCGGTGGGGTAGACGGTCTTCGGCGCCGGCGCTTCACCCGTGCCGCCGTTGCCGTTGTACTTGATGATCAGATAGTCCGGGATGCGGAGGTGAATATCAACATAGACAGAGCCGTCCAGCAGAGCCGCTTCAACGGTTGGCTGTTCGCCATACTTGCAGGGGTTCCAGTTGATTTCGTAGGAATCGACAGCATATCCAGCCAAGTCCGGATATTCCACCAAGATTTCCTCCATGGTATAGAGCTTCACTCGTTCGCTGTAAGGCTGGCTGGGCAAATTAAGCGCCTCAGCTTCAAAGAATTCCGCATGCGAAGTGTGAATGACGTAATTCACCGGAGCGCCTTTTTCCTGGATGGTCGCGTAGGAAATAATGACCTCGCCTGTTTCGGTCGCTTCAACCGGATATGCGTTTATCGCCGAGTTGAAAACGATCTCATGCGTGGAAGGCAGGGGGAATAGCGCTTGCAACTGACTCATGTTCGGCAGCGAATTGGCTCCGACTCCGCGGCTCAGCACATCACCAACGCGCACCTGCTCGCCCGGCGTCCATTCCAGGAAGAATGTGTAGCCCTGCTCCGTGGGGAGCCGACGTTTATCCGTCACCTGGAGCCGCACTGTCACCGGCATACCCAGCCAGATCGGCTTCACGGTCGAATCCGCATCAAAGATCGTTGGCAAGGTGCTGCCGTCCGCGCACTGCCAGCCCTCAAAGGTATAGCCCGCCTTTTTGGGATCGCCCAGATTCAATTCCTCAATCGCGTCTGCTGTTTTATAGCCATACTGCCGCTCTACGCTGTCCCAATTGGGGGAATCCGAATCCGCGCCGCTGATATCGAAGGTGAGGGTGTACATATTGCGATCAAAGGTCTGATAAACGACGTTTTCGCCGTCCATCACCGCTTCAATCTTGAGCAATTCATCGTTCGTCCTGTGGAAGCCGAAAAAATCATCCTCTGTTTTGTAATAACTGCTCTGTGCCCCGGTGGGAGAGATATCAAAAGCGCTGCCGCGGGTCACCTCAACGGATTTGCCGCTGCCATGAAGCACGTATGTCTTTGGGGCAGCCGGGGTAGTCTTGAGCTCTTCCATGCGGTACTGCACCTGGACATACCGCTTTACTTCAATAAACCGCGCAAGGAATTCCCAGCTTTGACTGTTGAAGGAAAAATCTTCGTCAATGAGCGCGGCTCCATACCCAGACGGGATCCAGCCCTCCAACGCATAGGCGTTTTCCGTGATCACACTGGGCAGTCTGCCGGCTTCTATCAAATCCCCCAAGGTCCAGTCGCCCGGGACATTGAACACAACCAGCTCATCGCCGCCGTTATCGGCAAAGGTGCCGTGCGCCTCCGCCGTGTTATCAATGCGGAAGGTGAGCGTGATCGCGTTTTCGACCGCCTCCTGCACACGGAATTGCAGCGCGGGCGTGGTGAGGACGTCCACATCAACATAGCTGTCGCTGCCGGGTCCGGCGCAGTAATACATGCCGGTGGTGGTGATCCCGTCCTCAAAGCTGCGGATCACCTCCGGTGAGAAGAAGATGTCGGCGGTTTTGCCCTCCGGCGTGGCCTCGCAATCCGGCTTCACGCGCAGGTCAAAGCTGAACCACGGCGTATCCTCCGCGAGTTCCACAGGCGTCGGTTGGCTGAGCACATCATAGGGAACCTTCACCGCAATAACGCCAATGTGCTGCACTTCCGCCTTAAGCGTACCGTCTTCATTCTTCCAGTCGGGGGGATAATCCGCAGAGAGCCGGACGTTCAAATCGCCGTAAAGTGCGCCGACGCTGAACAGCCCCTCCTCCTCCTCCTCCGGGATCACGAGGAAATCGCGTATGTTGCCCTGCCCGGGCGCCGCCTCATCCCCGTTGTGGATCGGCGCAGCGAACGGAATTCCATCCGTACCGACCGGTTCAAAATAGCGCGTGTCATAATAAATGAGGGTGTAGTTGCCATAGACCGGGAAGGTGGAACGCGCCGTCAGGTTGATGCGCAGTGTTTCCTCCGGCATCAGCAAGGTGCCGTTTGGCTTGTTCGCCTTCATCTTGATATCAATATAGTCGTCCTTGAGCGCCTTCCAGCAGGCATAAAGGGTGATCTCGCCTTCGTCGTTGCCGGGCATAACCGCGTCGTCAAAGGCTGTGCCATCCGCATACGCCCAGCCAAGGAAGCGGTAGCCCGGGAAGGTCAGCGTGGGCAGCTCCCCGATACCGAAGGGCTCGCCCGCGTTTTTGACGACCGGCAGCACGGAACCCGTATAATCCACCCCGCCGGCGGAAGGCACAAAGTTGATTTTCATGTTCCCGCCCACAAAGTTCGGAAAGAGATAGAGGTTGTGCGCGGGCTGCGGCGAACCGTACTGACCGAAAGCAAAGGGCAGCAGGCTGCCGTCTAATTCATTCAGATAAAGCCAGCCGGTGAAGGTGAAGCCCTCTTTTTCCGGATAATCCTCCGGTTCAAGATCCAGAATGTATTCGCCCGGCGCGGTAATCCAATCGAAGGGAGCGCCGTTCTCCAACCCGTACCAATCCGCCTGTGCCTGGCTTTGCACCGTCATCACTTCGTCATCGGGATAGAAGAAGCCGTCCCGCAGCACGGAGCCGTTGTTCGGGATATCCTTATAGAAGGTCAGGTGGAATGCGTTGTTCTTATAAAGCGGATAGATGTTCGTTTCCAGGCTTGGCATTCTGGGCTGCGCCGTCCAGTCAACTCTGCCGGCTTCGCTGCTCGGAACTCTCGTCCAGCCATCAAAGCGATAGCCCTTGTTCAGCGGGATCGCCGCCGGCTTTTCAATCAAGGAATTATAATCCTGCTGGAATTCCTGCCAAAGGGTGGTGCCGGTGGCGGTTCCGTAGAACTTCAGCGGATATTTCTTTGGCTTCCAGTGCGCGTAAAAATAGCGTTCCTGGCGTGTATAGGCCTCAATGGGCCAAGTCCCCTCCGCCAGCGGCACACCGTGCTCCTCCCAATAATCGAAGTCATAGCCCGGGTTTGTCACGTTAGACGGCGGATAGAGATTCCCCCCCACAAAGGCATCGACGACAAGCTCCGCCTCCGGGTTCAAGGGATCGTTATTGAGAATGAAATGCCCTGTGAGCGCGTTTTTGATCCAGATCGGGACATAAACCTGGTTTTCCGGAACCATACGCACCTGCCCGCCGCTGAAATCCACCGGCGTTTCCGGCGCGTCGCTGTGCGCCCAGCCGCCGAAGATGTAATTATCCCGGCTGGGGGCAGCCGCAGGCGGGGTGATGGCATCGTGCACGCGCACCATCTGGTTTTCGTGCACCGTGCCGCCCGCACCCTGGAATTGCACCTGGTACGCCTTATATTGCAGACCGTTGAGCGCATCGGCAAGGTTTTTGCGCAACTGCGCCGCCGTTTGCTCATAGCGGCTGTCCAGCTGACCGTAGTCGTATTCTATGTCCTTCACCGCGCGATCCAGCGCTACATAGTCCGCCGCTTCCCAATAGGCTTCCGCCGGCCAGCGCTGATCGGGAACGGTGTAGCCGTATTCCGGCGGCAGGCGCTCCAGCAGCGTATCCAGACGCGCGTAATCCAAGGGCTTATAGACCAAGTTGCCGCGGGCGGACGCATAGCTGTAAAATTCGTTCGCGCCGATCTGCGCCGGCATGGGGGTGGGCAGCAAATCCGCCTGAATGTTCGCCAGCAGCGTGTTGCAGGCGCTGTTGATATCCGCCTGCGTCACCTCGCGCCTGGCAAGCACTGTCATTGCGTTGGCGTATGCCGCTTCAAATTGCCCCCAGGACGTTTTCCCCGCCCCGGCGCTCGTTTGGAACCAGCTTTCCTGCGGGTTGAGCGTCTGCAGCTGCTCCAGCAGACCGCGCAGGATTTGTTTGTTGTAATAGTGAACAACAAAACGCAGCCTTTCTTCAATGTTCAAATGTTTAGGGCACATAGTAAAGATGACATTTTCCGTCCTCGCGCGCAAAGCTCTGGAAATGCTGTATTGCAACCAAGAATCGTTTGGCTGCAAGGCGGAACCGGGATTGGTGTAGGTAATATTGATGTTATAAGGGGCTGCCCAATTTTCCCCCACCTCATGCCCTGCCACTTCAAATTTTGTCGTGGCCGGAATGCCGCCGCTCTGCGCTTCCAGCGTTATTCCAAATGTAGTCGTTCCATTGTCGCCTGTGTTCCAATCTGTGTTCTGCGTAAGGTAAACAGTTCCGGGGTTGAAGGGAAGTGACTGGTCAAAATAGTAATGCCCCTCCGGAATATTGCCAAACCAAGTGTTCATTTCTGCGCTATTTAAACCAGTTGAACCGCCCGCACCTAGGTTTAAGGTACGCCCTGCGTCGTTGCCCGAGGTCCACCAGTCATTTCCGGAGGTCTGCACATTTCGAATCAAAACACCGGAAGCATACGCAGGCGCATTCAACTGCGGTGTACGCGCATCGCCCGAAGTTGTCACATGCCGCCCACCCCAGATCGTGGCATAAGCCCGCCACTGGCTTTGCAGGGGAATCCCGTTGTTCTGCAATTGAATGCCGGGGGAATAGGACATTTGGTAATCGGTGCCGGTGCTTTCCAGATAATTTACATTTGGCACCCGCCCAATCGTGTTTTGAAGAGAGATTGCGCTATCCACCCAAAGACCCTCATTTAAGGATCTCAGCTGATGCACACTTGTCAACCGGAACGCCGGCGCTTTCGGAGAACCCACCTTCACATAAACCGGCGTCTTCCACGTGTTGTAATAGCCCGACTGCCCGGGCGTGACGGTATCGTACGTAATGACGATCTTGATGGTGTCGTCCGGCACCGCGCTGCCGCCGACAACGTCCCAGTAGGCAACGTCGCTTCCGGCGTCATAGTGGAAGCGGAACTGTAGGTCAATCATGTTGCCGCTCAGGCTTGAGGGCGTAATGTGGAACGAGCCGCTGACGAACCTCTGCGTTTCGCCCGGCGCCATGCGTATGCTCAGGGCGTTATCCTGCCCTTGGATCGTGTTGCCCGCGGTAAAGCCGTTGTTTGCCGCCACGGTGATTTGCTCCGGCAGGGTCAGCTTCACGCTGGGCGGGTTTGGCGTCACACGCGGCACATACGGCAGCGCACCCTCATAACCCGCCGCGAAAGCGTAGGACGGCAAGACCCCCGCCATCACCGAAAACACCATGACCGCCGCAAGGAACGCACCGAGCACCCTTCTCGCTTTTATCGAACGCATCCAGATCAACCTCCATCTTGCTTTCAAAAATTTCCCACAACAAAAAATTACACGCCGCTTCTTTCGCCGCCTGCAACGCGACCCCCAGCGCAGAACAGACCTATACTAGCCTGCATACTAAAGATACTGCAAATTGAAACGATTGTCAAGCACAAAAAAGCAGTTCGATTAAATTACCAGAAATGCAAGGGTGATTTTGGTGGTTTTGACGAATCAAAACGGGAGCCCCCCCCTGCCGCAGCAGAGGTCGGCGGGATTGCCAAAGCCTTCATACGATCCAAATACCATCCCGCTACTATCCCGCAAAAAAATATCGCCAATTTTTCCGGCTGGTTTTTCGTTTCGTGATGGTTTCACAGCGGAATAATACAAGCGCAGCGCTTCGTCAGACGTAATATTTCGCCTGGGCGTTCCACAGCGCGAAGTACTTGCCCTGCTCATCCCGCACCAGCTCCTCATGCGTGCCGAACTGCGTCAGCCTACCCCGCTCAAACACGGCGACCTTATCGCAAAAGCGGCAGGAGGACAGCCGGTGCGAAATATAAATCGCGGTTTTGTCGCCCACCAGCTCGTTGAACCTGGAATACAAGGCAAATTCCGCGATGGGATCCAGCGCAGCGGTGGGTTCGTCTAGGATAATGAACGGCGCATCCTTGTAAAGCGCCCGCGCCAGCGCCAGCTTCTGCGCTTCGCCGCCGGAAATTTCCACGCCGTCCTCGCTGCAATCGCGGTAAAGATATGTTTCCAAGCCATGCGGCAATTTTTCACAGCGCAGACCAAAGCCCACCTGTTCCAGGCAGGCACGTGCCTTTGCGCCATCCACCGCCGCGCTTGCGGCAACATTTTCCCCCAGGGGCAGCGAAAAGATCTGAAAATCCTGGAACACAACGGAAAACAGCTTTTGATATTCCGCTTGGTCATAGTCCCTGATGTTTTTGCCGTCCAGCAAAATTTCGCCCGCCGCCGCGTCATAAAGCCGGCACAGGAGCTTGATGAAGGTTGTTTTGCCCGAACCATTTTCGCCCGCCACGGCAATGCGCTCCCCGGGACGGATCGTGAGATTCAGCCCGCGCAGGGCAAATTCCGCGCCGTCGCCATACTGAAACTCCACATCCCTGCACTCAATGGTGTGCGGCTGCTCCCCCGGCAAAAGCGCACCGGT
>JAISQZ010000010.1 GCA_031273905.1 Oscillospiraceae bacterium
CTGGAGGCGGACTGCGAATCCCTGATTACCGCGAAAACCGGCGGGGAATGCCTAGTGATGATCAGTGAGGATTCCGCGCAGGTGATTGTGGGCGGCAAGGCTCTCGATAGCGCTTCGGCAATTCAAATCAAGGAGATTTTAATCAAAAAGACCTCGTTCGCGGCAGAAAAAATTACAATTGTTGAATTAAACGGTTGAATATTCGGAACTTATGTGGTATACTGTAGGGCAGAAGGAGTGATTGCTCTATGGGAAGCTGCGGTTCCGGCGCGGAGCATGCCGGGCTGGTGATTTCCGAGGAGGTTTTGGCGTCCATCGCCGTTACGGCGGCGAAGGATGTGGAAGGGCTTAGCAGCATCGTGCCGCAGGCTCCGGCGTTGCCTGGCGTGCGGCGGCGCGGAGCCTCCTTGCGTTTGGTGCGTATCAGCGGCGGTGCGGACGGTTTAACAATGCAGCTTTCCGTGCGTATCCGCGCGGGGAGCCGCATTTCCGTCGTCGCGGGCGGGATACAGCGGGCGGTCAAAGCTGCGGTGCAAAGCATGACGGGCAGGGCCGTTTCCAAGATCAATATCAATGTAGCGGGCGCGGATTTCAAGTAATTTGAAAAGGTATGGGCAAAATCATGGCCAAAACACTGCCGCGCCGCGCCGCGCGGGAACAAAGCTTTGCGCTGCTGTTCGCGCTTTCATTTCAGCCGGGTGCGCGGATGGAGGAAGTGATTGCGTGGGCGGCGGACGGCGGCGCCTTGGAGCAGGACAAGCGTGCCGCGCAAACGGCACTTCTGGCCGAGGCGCATTTGGAAGAGATTGATGCGCTGATCGAAAAAAACTTGCACGGCTGGCGCATCAGCCGTATCTCGCGCGTTGCGCTGGCGTTGCTGCGTCTGGCGGTCTGTGAGATGCTGTTTGTGGAGGCGGTTCCCGTGGGGGCGAGCATCAATGAGGCGGTGGAGCTGGCGAAGCTTTACGGTGACGCGGAGGTTCCGCGCTTCATCAACGGAGTGCTAGGTTCCATCGCAAGGGAACGGACGGAACAGGGGGGATGAAAGATGCCGCAGGCGCCGCGGGTGCTTTCTGTTGCGCAGTTGAATACATACGTCAAGCTTCTGCTGGAAGAGGACGATAACCTGTGCAACCTCTTTGTTACGGGCGAAATCTCCAATTTTAAAGATCATTTCAGTGGGCATTGGTATTTCACACTCAAGGACGCGGCGGCTTCCATTTCTGCGGTGATGTTCAAAAACGCGAATGCGCGTCTTCCTTTTTTGCCGCAAAACGGGATGCGCGTGCTGGTGCGCGGAAGGGTGTCCGTTTATGACCGCGACGGCAAATATCAGCTTTACGCCGAGGACATGCAGCCCGACGGATTGGGTGCGCGCTACCTTGCCTATGAGCAATTGAAGGAACGTCTGGCGGCTGAGGGCTTATTTGCGCCGGAGCGCAAACAGGTCATCCCGATGTTGCCCGCCCGTGTGGGGATCGTCACCTCAGGCGCGGGGGCGGCGCTGCGGGACGTCCTGCAAATCCTGGCAAGGCGTTTCCCGGCGGCGCAGCCGGTTCTTTGCCCGGTGCAGGTGCAAGGCGCGGGGGCGGCGCAGCAGATTGCGGCGGCGGTGGCGCTGTTCAACGAAAGAAAAGCGGCGGACGTGTTGATCGTTGGGCGCGGCGGCGGTTCGCTGGAAGACCTTTGGGCGTTCAATGAGGAGGTTGTCGCCCGGGCGGTGGCGGCTTCCGTGATCCCGGTGATTTCCGCCGTGGGGCACGAGACGGATACGACCATCTGCGATTTTGTGGCGGATCTACGTGCGCCAACCCCCTCTGCGGCGGCGGAGCTTGCCGTGCCGGACGCGCGGGAACTGGCGGAATATATACAGGCGCTGCGGCAGCGGATGCTGCAAGCCCTGCGGCGCGGCTTGAAGCAGCGCGAGGAAGCGCTGGAAGCCTTGCGCACACGCGCGGTTTTTCGTCAGCCGGCGCGGCTGATGCAACCCGCACACCTGCGGCTGGACGCGACGGAACAGCGCATACGCAGCGGAGCGCAGGATTATCTGCGCGAACGCCGCGGCGCTCTGGCGCGGCTTTGCGGGCAAATGGAAGCGCTCAGCCCCTTGGCGGTGCTGGCGCGGGGCTATGCGATTGTGCGCAGAGGAAACGCTCTGCTGTATTCGGTGCGTGCGCTGCGGCCGGGAGATCCGCTGGAGCTGCGTTTTTTTGACGGAACCGCGCAGGTGCGCGTGGAGCGGGAAGGGGAAGCCAATGCCGACTAATAAAGAAAAAAAGCTTGATTACGAAGCGGCGTTTGCCCGCATGGAGGAAATCGCCGCGCTGCTGGAGCAGGGGAGCCTGCCGCTGGAACGGGCGCTCGCGCTGTTTGAGGAAGGTACGAAGCTTGCGGGGAAGCTCAGCAAGCAACTGGAAGCGGCGGAACAAACGCTGCAAACGCTTTCACTGGAGGAAGGGCAGGGCGAAGATGGAGCATGAGGCGCAGTTTGCCGCAGATGCCGCGCTGGTTAGCCGGGCGCTTTTGGACACCGTGCCGGAAGACGCGGGCGTGGTCGGCGAAGCGATGCGATATAGCCTTGTCAACGGCGGCAAGCGGATTCGCCCGGTGCTGACGCTGGCGTTTTGCCGCCTGTTTGGCGGCACGCCGGAAGCCGCGTTGCCCTTGGGGCTTGCGTTGGAGCTGGTGCACAGCTATTCCCTCATCCATGATGACTTGCCCTGCATGGACGACGCTAATCTGCGGCGGGGGAAGCCCGCCTGCCATAAAAAATTCGGTGAAGCCACTGCCCTGCTTGCGGGAGACGCCCTGCTGACGCAGTCTTTTTTGATCATTTCCCAGGCGGCGCTGCCTGCGGAGGTTCGCTGCAAGGCGGCGGCGTTGCTGGCGCAGGCAGCGGGTGCGCAGGGGATGATCGGGGGACAGATGGAGGATATTGCCTTGGAGCGCCGGGCGGCAACGGCGGAGGAATTGCGTGGGATGAACCTCAAAAAAACCGGGGCGCTGCTACGCGCCGCCTGTTTGTCAGGCTGTTACGCCGCCGGGGCGGATGCGGGGGGTTGCGCTGCGGCGGAGGAATTTTCCCAGGCGATTGGGCTGCATTTTCAGATAATGGACGATATTTTAGATGTGACCGGCGACGGGCGGCGCTTGGGCAAGCCCGTTGGCGGCGACGAGGCCAAGGGCAAAAGCACTTGGGTGCGTGCGCTGGGGCTGGAAGGAGCCAAGGACTGTGCCAGCGATCTTGTGAAGCGGGCAAAGCAGGCGCTGGCGGCGTGCGGCGGCGCGGAATATCTGCTTTGGCTTACGGAATACCTTGCGGCACGGACAAGCTGAACCGAAGACCAAGCGAAGGGACAAAGAAGTTTTGGAAGAAAACAGTATTCTCGCGGCGCTGCAATCACCCGCGCAGCTGCGCGGGCTGGAAGGGGAGCAGCTGCGCCAGCTTGCCGGGGAGATCCGGCGGACGCTGATCAAAACGGTTTCCGAAAACGGCGGGCACCTTTCCTCCAACCTCGGCGTGGTGGAGCTGACCCTCGCGCTGCACCTGTGCTTTGATTCCCCTGAGG
>JAISQZ010000152.1 GCA_031273905.1 Oscillospiraceae bacterium
TCCCCTTTCAGCCCGATCACCGGGTGCAACGTGTCATAAGGCGTACCGGTAACGCACAGCATAACGTCACCCGGGCGCAGCAGACCAAAAAGCGCCACACAAATGGCATGTGTCCCGCAGGTAAAGCTATGCCGCAAAAGCGCCGCCTGTGCGCCCACCACCTGGGCAAAGCAAGCCTCCAGCGTCCCGCGTCCGCGGTCGCCGTAGCCATAACCGGTGCTTTCCGCAAAGTGCGCCTCACTCACTTGATTCTTTAAAAAAGCCGCCAGCACCTTCTGCTGGTTATATTCCGTTACCGCCTCAATTTCCGAAAAGCGCGGTGCGCATTCTTCCATCGCCCGTGCGGCGGCGGCCTGCAAATCTTCCTCCAACTGAAAATAAGGATGCATCAAACAATTCCTCTATCGCTCTCTATTTCTTTCATAATTACGCAGTACGTCCCCGCACGCACAAAACCGATTCTCGTATAAAATTCCTCCACGCCGCTGCGGCAAAAGAGGGTCACCTCCCTGCCCTGGGCTTGCTGCCCGTGCGCAACGCTTGTTACCAAAAAGCCGCCCAAGCCTTTGCCGCGCGTCTCCGGCAGGATTCCAACCCCACCCAAAAACGCGTGCGCCTTCGTGACCGCCGCCGCGCTCACCGTACCAACGTGCTTCCCCGATTCCTCGCACAAGAAATACGGCTGCGCCGTTCCCCTGCGGCAGCGCAGGGCAAGATCCGCCATCCAAAGCGAACGGTCGCCAAGGGCGGAAAACCCACAGGCTTCCAGCATATCATAAACCGCGTCAAATTCCCGCGTTTCTTTGATGTGAAAACCCGGCGGCATCGCCCGCCTTGCTTGCGCAAAGCGCATAACGCAGCCCTCACTTTCAATATTCAGCGCCAAGCGCCGCGCCATTTCTTTGCCGCAATGCAGCAGCCGCCAATCCAGCATCCGCAGAAAAACGGCAAGCTCCTCAACATCCGCGTTTTCCGCCGCAAACAGCAATGCGTGACCATCGATCAACGAAAACAGGGTGCTGATCTCTCCCCGCATATCTTCCTGCACCCAAAACTGCGCGGTATTTTGCCCAAAGCCATAGCTTTGCATGGAGGCGTAGATCCGCGCGGCAATCACATCTCTGGCGCAAAAAAACGCAAGAGCAGGGCTGAGCGCTTCAATCAAACGAATCATTTAGGCAGATAAGTCCTCCCACAGCGCACGCACAAGGGCATAAACCGCCTCGGCGTCGGATTCCAGCATCACGGTGCTGGGGGAATGCAGGCTGCGACAGGGCAGCGAAACCGCGACAACCGGAATACCAGCCCGGCTCGCGCTCACCGCCCGCGCATCGTTGCCGCCCGCAATTTTTGTCTTCGTCTGCACGGGGATGCCGCGCTCCCTCGCGAGCGCCATCGTCCGCGCATATAAATGAAAGGGATAAACCGCGCCGCCATCCATAAACGGCACAACCGCGCCGCCCCCCAAGCTGCACACCCGCTCTGCACCGGAAAAACCGGGAAGATCTGAGGCCGTGGTGGTTTCCACCACAACCGCGGCATCGGGCGCAAGCCGGTATGCCGCAGCGCCTGCCGCGCCGCCGATTTCCTCTTGGCAGGAAAACACCGCCGTCAAATCATAGGGCAAAGCCTCATGCAGCAATTCCAGCAATACCAAGCAGCCAAAGCGGTCATCAATTGCCTTGCTTTTGATGAAGCCCTCGCCGAAGCGGACAAAGCCCGGCGCAAAGGAAACCGCGTCGCCCAATGAAACCAGCGCCTGCGCCTCCTCCTTCGATGCAGCACCAATATCAATTGCCAAGCTTTCCTGCGGTGGAACGGCTTTTTTTTGATCCCCTTCCACCAGATGCGTCGGTTTCAGACCAATCACCCCCGGCAGCGCGCGCCTGCCCACAAGCACCGCCTTGCCAAGATAGGCCCTCCGGTCAATCCCGCCCACATGGGCAAAGCGCAAAAAACCGTCTCCCGTAACCTCCGTCACAATCAGCCCGACCTCATCCATATGTGCGCAAAGCATCACGCGCTTCCCGCCCCGGGCAGCGCCCGGCTTGGTAACGATCAGGTTGCCCAAGGGATCCGTTTCGTGCGCGGCATCCTGCGGCAGCAGCGAAATGATTAATCCGCGCACCGCATCCTCCCGCCCGGAAATTCCGCCGCAGCTGCAAAGCCGCTCCAGCCAAGCAAAATTCATCCCAAACGTCCCCTTTCACGCGCGTAGGCCGCCAAAAGCTGCGCCGTTGCTTCTATATCCGTAAGTGCCGCAAGCTCCGCGCCTGTGTGCATGTTGCGCAGCGGGATCGAAAGCAAGCCGCAGGGGATGCCCCGCCCGGCACCCTGCAAAAAATCTGCGTTTGTGCCGCTGCGCCCGCCCATAATTTCCGTCTGATGGGCAATCCCGTGTTCCTTCGCCAGCCCGAACAGGCGGTCGCTTATCTCCAGATCCAGCCCGGGCGCCACGCCGATCATGGTTCCCCCGCCCAGCAGCCCCTGCGCCTCCCCGGAAGAAACGCCCACGCCCTGCGCAAAGCTGACATCCACCACAAGCGCTTCCTCCGGCGCAACGGCAAAACCGCCTGCCCGCGCACCCACGCCGCCGGTTTCCTCCTGCACCGAAAAAAGCACCGTCAGCGGGCAGGTCTCTTCCCCCTGCAGCAGTTCCAGGCAACGCAACACCGCCGCCACGCCCGCGCGGTTATCCAGCGCAGGGGAGGTCAGGCGCGTTTTGCCCAGGCGGCGCACCGCCGGGCGCAGGCGCACCCGGCTGCCCAAGGGAATCAAGCGCTGCGCCCGCTCCCGTGTGCAGCCAATATCCACGCAAAGCGCGTCCCAATCCGGCGCTTCCTCATCCTTTTCAGAAAGGTGGGGCGCTTGCGCGGGGATCACGCCGAAAAGCGTTTCACTGCCATGAACCAAAACCTCCTGCCCCGCCAAAACACGCAGATCCATGCAGCCGCATTTGGCGACGCGCAAAAAGCCGCCGTCTTCCACCCCGGTAACCACCATGCCGATCTGATCCAGATGGGCGTCAAGCAGAAGATGCGCTCCCCTGCCCTCCCTTGTGCCGATCACACTGCCTAGGGCATCACAGCGCACGCGACAAAACCGCGCCAGCTCCTCTGCGGCAAGCGCCGCCGCGCCGTCCTCTGTACCGGAAACGCCAGGCGCCGCGCAAAGCGCTTCCAGCAACGCAAAAAGTTCCCGCAAGCTATTTATCCCTCCCCCACTGTTCATGCAGCCCAGTATACCATACGCCGCCGGAAAATGGTAGCAGTTTTTTGCAAAAAAACTTCCATTGCTTTTGCCGCGCGGATTTGCTATGCTTGTTGCAGGAGGTTATGCCATGAAACAGCCATTTTCGCTGATGGAAGAGTTCCGTTCATTAAAACCGGAAACCAAGCGCTTGCTTCGCAGTGCGCCGCTCCTGCTGCTGATCCTTTATCTTTTTGCCGCGCTGCTGCTCTTTTCCGCAGGCAGCGTGGTGGAATATCAGGCGGCGCTGATCTATTCCCAGTCGCTTGCCACAGGCATTAAAGCTGGTTTCGGCTTACTTTGCATTGGCCTTCTTGTGCTTGAATGTAAATGAGCGGGATTCCGGAAATTTCTGCACGCTAATTCGTTACCCAGTTACTAAATCTGGGAATCCGCGCTGAATCGCGAAAATCAGCGCGGATTCTCGCTTTTTTGCGTTGCGAAATGATTGACTATCGTTTTGAATTGTGATAACCTTTCCACAGCAGTTGGATGCAAAAGACATTGATGCTTTCTTTGCCCCTTTGCTGCCCAAGATGTGGAAAAATAAGGAGCGTACACAATGCCCAGCAGTAATTTATCTGTGTTCGATCCGGTCGGTCAAAACACGCTCGAACACCTGTTGACGCAAGACACACTGCCTTCCTTTGAGGCACTGTGCGCTTTGCCGTCCGCTCCGGCGGCACCCGCCCCAGCGCTCCCGCAGGAAAGCTTCCATCAGCTCTCGCGGCTCTTCCCCTTTCCGGTGGATCTGCGCAATGAGCCTTATCTGTATCTGGCGATCATTCCAAATCCGGCTTACGAGGCTCCTGCGGCGCAAAGCCCTCCAGTACCTCCAAGTAACCTTCCAGCGCTTGAACCGTATTTATCACAGCAAAGTATTTTCCAGCCTTTCCCCGAACCGGTTCCTTTCTCCCCGCCTGCTGCGCCGGTCTATCCAAGCCCGCCATGGCAGACATCGTTCCACCAAACGCCAACATACCCGGAATCAATTGAGCAGACGCTTTTTTATCAAGAGCCCGCATATCCGGAACCACCCTATCAGCCGCCTGCTTATCCAGAGCAGCCGTATCCTGCGCCGGTTTATCAGGCTCCTTTCTTGCCGGATAACCTTCAAACCCCCGAACCCGCATATCCGGAACCGCCCTATCAGCCGCCTGCTTATCCAGAGCAGCCGTATCCTGCGCCGGAATCCGCGCCACAGCCCCCGCCCGCACAGGATCCTCCCGGCGACGCAGCGGGCTGGCCCCCGCCCGCACAACCGGAATATATCTGGTCCGGTGCGCCCCGGTCGGACTCCCCTTCCTGGGAAATGCCCTCCGACGAGGAAGCGGGTGCCCTCCCCGCTCCAAATGCGCGGCAGCCGCAGGAAGCGTTTCAGGACGAATTTCCTGCCATGCAGCAGGAGCTGGGTCGCCCCGCATTCCAGAACAGCGCCTGTCCGGCAGAGCACAGCGCCCTTCCGGCAGAACCCGCCGCAGCGCAGCCGCAAACGCGCCCGGAATGGATTCCGCCCAGCCCGCTGCGCAAGTTCCTTTCCACTTTCACCAATATTATGATTTTTGTTTTTTGCTTCCTGATCATCGGCGGCGCTATTTTGTTCACCACAAGCAAGGATC
>JAISQZ010000129.1 GCA_031273905.1 Oscillospiraceae bacterium
TAAGCTTATTGATTCGGCTTTTTCAACCAAGCCATTGCGCTATTGGTTATGGGATAGTTGAGATTGCCAAATTCTCTTTCTGCGGTTAAACAATCGGTTGCCCTCCTCCGTTTAAAAATTCAGATACTTCGGGTATGCAGAACTCGATTCTTCGAGAAAAGTTTCCGGAATAATCTTGAGTTTTAAACCATAGTCAATTAGATACTGGAAGCTACACATTGACTTTCTCTTTTTGGAAAAATGATACAAGTTATACAGGTACGCCTGAACTGACAAAGATTCACAAGCCCGTATCAGTTCGTATTCCAGTATTGATGACTCGTTTTTTGTAAGGTGGTTTTCACTTATCAGATAGCATATGTAGGATAAATATGAGAGTAATTTATCAATTACAAGCTCTTTTTCGCTTGCTCCATGAAAGTTTTCGTCATACCACTTCTGGTCATAATCAACCAAATACATTGCTTTAGCGATTTCACTGTTAAAGCGCAGTTTTTCGATAATCTGGTTAATGAATTCTGAACGTTTCAGCTGTGTGCTATTATGCCATTGAATAAGTGCGAATACACCACCTATTGCCAATCCAATAATTGAAGCTAATGAAGACCAATTATCTCCAAGCCAGTGGATCATCAAACTTCCTCCTTGTGCGGCGTATGAAAATTCTGCAGCAGCTTTTCACACCCTGATTTTGCAGCTCCATAATTTTGCGCTTCCTCTACCGTGACCGGCTCCTTATTGCTGTAGCATGTCGCGTTTGTTTTCGCCCGCCTGGCACAGCAGGGCATGCAACCGCGGCGCATCGTTTTCAAGCAGCGCACTGCGCAGGGCGGAAAGATCCTCCATATATTGCTCCAGCCGGGCGACGGTATTTGCGCGGTTATCCAGCAGCAGCTCCGTCCATGCTGCGGCGTTGATGTCCGCTATGCGGGTGCAGTCGCGAAAGGCTCCCGCCGTGAACGCCGGATTGATTCCCGGCTGGGGATGCAGGCAAAGTCCCGCTGCCGCAACGTGCATCAGGTCGCTTGTGTAGGCGATCAGTTGGTCGTGCTCTTCGGGACCGACGACGCTTAGCCGCGTTGCGCCGATATAACCCGCAAGCGCACGCATTGTGGCAATGCCCTCCGGGCTGCTGCGGGGCAGGGGCGTGATCAAAAAACCGCTGTTGCGGTAAAGGGCGGCATCCGCGTTTTCATAGCCGTCGCGTTCCTTGCCTGCCATGGGATGCACGCCAACGTAATCAATTTCCGGTGGCAGCAGGGGCGTGATGCGGCGGTAAAGCCGCGTTTTAACCCCGCAGATATCGCCGCAAAGGCAGCCCGGGCGCAGCCGCGCACCGTGGACTTCCAGCAGCGGCGGGATATGGTGGGCATAGACACAAAAAAGCAGCAGGTCGGCTTGCGCCATGACCTGGGCGGTATCGGTTGTGGCGTGATGCACGGCACCCGCAGCCTGCGCACGGCGGCAGACAAGCGCGTCGCTGTCCGCGCCAAGCAGGGTTGCGCCGCGAAAACCCCGCAGCGCCAAGGCAAGGGAGGCGCCCATCAGACCAAGCCCGACGACGCCAATGGTGAAGGGCTGTGCCATAAGCAATAATTTCCTCTTGCTTTCAATTGAGAATAAGCCGCCCGGGCGGCAGAAAAACTATGCGAAAAGGAGAGGAAGAGCATGGAGCTGTTTTTTGCGTTGGTAAAAGCATTTTTGGTGGGCGGCGCTATATGTTTTCTTTCACAGCTGCTGCTGGATTACACAAAGCTCACCATGGGGCGCATCCTGGTGCTTTTGGTGGTGCTGGGGGCGGCGCTTGGCGCTGTCGGGTTTTACGAACCCTTTGCCGCTTGGGCGGGCGCCGGCGCAACTGTGCCGCTGACCGGCTTTGGCTTTGCGATGGTGCGCGGCGTGCGTGAGGCGATCCAAAAGGACGGCTGGCTGGGGATTCTTACCGGGGCGTTCACGGCAGCCTCCGCCGGCGTAGGCGCTGCGGTGCTTTGCGGGCTGTTGGCATCGTTTTTCTTCAAGCCGAAGGAAAGATAGAAAGCTTCCGCGTTTTCCGCCGCTTCATTTGGGCACAATCCCTCACGCGCAAAGCGGAATGAAAACGCAGAACGGAAAAGCACACGGAAAGCAAATAAAAGCGCACCAGACGGAAGAACCGTTCGGTGCGCCTTCTTTTCTTATTCTTCCGCCGGTTTCTCGTCCACAATGATCGGTTCATCGTCAAGACAGGAGCAGGAAACGTAGGATTCCAGATCAGCCGCACCGGCAGGCTCTTTTTTCGCCTTGAGCTTTTTGATCAGGAAGTACACCGCCGCTGCCGCTGCCGCGACCGCCGCGACGACGGCAATCACCTTCAGCACCTTTTTCAAAACGTCGCACATAGCAAATCCTCGCTTTCAAATTTAAAAATACACCAGTTTGCAACCATTCGAATGATTTTATCGTCATGGTTATTATACCCGATCTCCCGCATGAAGTCAAGAAAAAATATCCCATCCGCCAGCGGCGCGGTATTTGAAGCCTTGCGTGGAGAAAATTGCAATAACCCCATCAAAATTTTGTTATTTTTTACAAAAATCAAAGCAGAATGAATTTTTTGTTTGTCTTGGCTTGCAATTTTGCGCAAAATGCGTTATACTGGATAGCATTATGATCTATGGTCAATGAAGGAGGTTAGCGCTCAATGGTGGAATTGACGAGAAATCCCAGTGTGCTCAAGTGGCTGGAGGAAAAGTTGAAGCTGGTGAAGCCGGATCGGGTGGTTTGGATTGACGGTTCCGAGGAACAGCTTGCAAAGCTGCGCGAGGAAGCCTGCGCTTCCGGCGAGCTGCACAAGCTCAACGAGGAGCTGCTGCCCGGCTGCTATCTGCACCGCACCGCGCTCAATGACGTTGCCCGCGTGGAGCACCGTACTTTTATCTGCACTCCGGTGAAGGAGATGGCGGGGCCGACCAACAATTGGATGGCGCCGGATGAGGCCTATGCCCTGCTGGAGGGCATCGCGAAAAATTCCTATATCGGGCGCACCGCTTATGTGATCCCTTATTCTATGGGACCTGTCGGCTCCCCGTTTTCCAAGGCGGGCGTGGAGCTAACCGACTCGATCTATGTGGTGCTCAATATGGCGATCATGACCCGCGTTGGCAAGGCGGTGTTCGACGTTCTGGGCGACAGTGAGGATTGGGTGCGCGGGCTGCACTGCCGCTGCGGCATTGTGGAGGAGCAGCGCTACATCTGCCAGTTTCCGCAGGATAACACGATTATTTCCGTCAATTCCGGCTATGGTGGGAATGTGTTGCTGGGCAAAAAGTGCTTCGCGCTGCGCATCGCTTCGTACCAAGGCTGGAAGGAATCGTGGTTGGCGGAGCATATGCTCATCCTTGGCGTGGAAAACCCGCAGGGCGAGGTGAAATATATCTGCGCGGCCTTCCCTTCCGCCTGCGGCAAAACGAACCTTGCCATGCTCATTCCGCCGGAAAGCTACCGCAAGAAGGGCTACAGGGTCTGGTGCGTGGGCGACGATATTTCCTGGATCCGCAAGGGCGCGGATGGGCGGCTTTATGCAATCAACCCGGAAAACGGTTTCTTCGGGGTGGCGCCGGGCACCAATGAAAAATCCAACCCCAATGCCCTGGCTTCCACCAAGCAGGGGACGATCTTCACCAATGTGGTGCTCAACAACGATAACAATACCGTCTGGTGGGAGGGCTTGGATAAAAACCCGCCCGCCAACGCCATCGACTGGAAGGGCAACGCTTGGGACGGCACAGTTAGCGGGGAAAAGGGTGCGCACCCCAACAGCCGCTTTACCGCGCCCGCAAAAAACTGCCCCTGCGTGAGCAGCGAGTTCGAGAATCCGCAGGGCGTGCCGATTTCCGCCTTTGTTTTCGGCGGGCGCCGCGCAAAGCTTGCCCCGCTGGTTTATCAGGCCTTTGACTGGAATCACGGCGTGTTCGTCGGTTCCATCATGGCGAGCGAAACAACCGCCGCCGCCGGCGCGGTGGGCGTGGTGCGTCGCGACCCCATGGCGATGCTGCCCTTCTGCGGCTACAACATGGCGGATTACTGGCAGCATTGGATCGATATCGGCGCGACACTGGATGCCGAAAAGGCGCCTAAGATATTCAATGTCAACTGGTTCCGCAAGGACGAGGAAGGCAATTTCATGTGGCCGGGCTTCGGGGATAATCTGCGTGTTCTTGATTGGATACTGGAACGCTGCGAGGGCAAAGCGCAGGCGGACGAAACCGCCATCGGCTTTATCCCAAAGGCAGAGGATATTAACCTGGAGGGCATTGAGAACGAGGTGAGCTTGGCGTCGCTTAAGGCGATGCTGGAGGTGGATTCCGCGCTTTGGCGGACGGAAGCCGAGGGGATTGCGGAATTTTATGCCAGGTTTGAGGGCAAGGTTCCGTCCGAAATGCAGGCGTCGTTGGAGATGCTCAGGTCGAAGTTGGCGTAGGCGATAAAGAAACGCCGCTGCCGTACATTTTTTTATTGATTTTCACCGCAAATGCTGTTGACATTTGTGGTGAAAATTGTTACTATACTAAAAGATACGAAGCATTACAAAAGAATGGACTAAGAGGAGGCAAATCAATTGTTGGATCAGAAAACCCTTGCGTATATCAATATGTACGCGATTCTCGGGGCGTTGGAAAACCTTTGCGACCTTGATCCGGAAGCCCGTGCCCTGCTGACAAATAAAAAACGCATCCGTCTGGCGTTTTCGGTCAAGGGCGGGCCTAAGGCGACGCTGACGTTCCTCAACGGGCGTGTGCAGCTGCAGCCCGGCGTTCGGGAAAGCGACATCAAAATTCCCGTTAGCTCCTGCGAAAAATTCAACGGCGTGGTGAACGGCACGGTGACGCCGGTTCCGGTCAAGGGCTTTCAGCACATCGGTTTTCTGCTCAAGGATTTTGACGCGTTGACCAAGCTGCTGGAAAAATACCTGCGCCCGGGCGAGGAGGAACTCGCCGATCCGGTTTTCTTTGAGCGCAGCACCACGCTGATGCTCTATGTGATCGCTTCCGCGCTTTCGCAGATTGGCGATTATGATGAAATCGGCAGATTTAGTGCGCACCTGATTCCGGATGGCGACGTTTCGTTCTCAATCAAGAACGGTCCCGCCGCGACGATTCATGTGAAGGATCACGTGCTTTCCACCGAAAAGAAACGCCCCGAAAAACCACGCGCCATCATGGAATTCGAAAGCCTAGAATTGGCGCGCGCGCTCTTCGACGGGAAGGTCAACGCACTGGCGTGCATCGGCAACGGTTCCATCGAAATGCGCGGCATGGTCAATATGATCGATAACCTCAACCGCATCCTGGATCGGGTTGCGCTTTATCTTGCGTAAAAAGCTTTAGAAAAGGAGGAAGCAAATCCATGGAGGTATACAAGCATAACAAAAGCCGCGAATGGTTCGACCGCGCCTGCAAGGTGATCCCTTCCGGTGTTTACGGGCATCTTGGTCCCGCGGAGGGCAATTTTATTCCTGTGAGCAAATGGCCTCTCTTGGGCGAACGCGCCCAAGGCAGCTATTTTTGGGATGTGGACGGCAACCGCTTCATCGACTATATGTGCGCCTACGGGCCAAATATCTTAGGCTATAATGATCCGGATGTGGATGCCGCAGCGCTGGAGCAGGCGAAGCTTGGCAACTGCTTCACCTCGCCTTCCTACAAGATGGTGGAGCTGGCGGAGCTGATGGTGGATACCGTTAAATCTGCGGATTGGGCGTTCTTCGCCAAAAACGGCAACGATGTGACCACCGCCGCAGTCATGGCGGCGCGTGCGCATACGCATAAAAAGAAGATCATCTTCGTCAACGGTTTTTACCACGGCATTTCGCCCTGGACGCAAAAGGTGGATTATCCCGGCGTGGTGCCGGAGGATGTTGCCAACAACCTCTATGTGGATTGGAACGATATCGCTGCGCTGGAAGACCTGATCGCCCAGAACGAGGGCGAAATTGCCGCCTTCATTTCCACGCCCTATATGCACGGCAATTACCTCGATAACAGCTTGCCCGCCCCCGGTTATTGGCAGAAGGTGCGCGAGCTTTGCACGAAGAAGGGAATTGTGCTGATTGTTGACGACGTGCGGGCGGGCTTCCGTCTTTCCACGGAAGGCTCAGACGCATTCTACGGCTTTGAGGCGGATCTGATCACCTTTTGTAAGGCGATTGCCAACGGTTGGAACGTTTCCTGCCTTTGCGGCAAGGAATTCATCAAGAGCGCGGTCAGTTCCCTGAGTTACACGGGTTCCTATTGGATGAGCGCCATCCCCTTCGCGGCGGGCGTTGCCAACATCAACAAGATGCGTGCGCTCAATCTGCCGGAAATTTTGCGCGAAAAAGCGTTGAAGGTCACGGGAGGGCTGAAAAAGGCGGCGGAGGAAAACGGCTTTGACCTTGTTGTTTCCGGCGAGCCTGCGTTGTTTTATCTGCGCGTTGCCAATGACGACAGCCTGATGCTCCACCAGGAGTGGGTTGCCGAATGCGTGCAGCGCGGTGTTTTCCTCACCAGCCATCACAACCATTTTCTCAACTACACCCTGAGCGACGAGGACATTGCCCTCACGCTGGAAGTGGCGGATGAGGCCTTCAAGGTGGTGGCAAAGGGGCATCCGGAAATTTTTGCGTGAATGCAGAAAACATTGATGACCCGTCAGGGGCGAAAGGCCTTGCGGATTATGCAAAAGAGGCATCCGAAACTGTTCTGACAAAACAAGGAAAGGCAGGTCGGGCATGTCTGTTTCAATCGGCACCAAAATCCTTGCATGTATCCTGAGCTTCTTTGCGTTTTTCTCGGTCACGAAAGGGGAGGGGCAGCCCAATAATATCCCCGAAACGCGTTTTTCCGATGTGGAATTGGCGCAAGACAAGTATGGCATTTGGCCGGATGAGGATTTCACCGTTGCCGATCCCGCTTCCATGGGCGTGAACGCCAAGCAGCTTGATAACCGTCTTGCACTGGCGGAAAAGCTCAATGGTGCGCAGTACAGCGACAGCTTTTTGGTGCTGCGCGGCGGCAGGCTGGTCTATGAGCGTTACTTTAACGGCTATGACGAAAACACGCCGCATTACCTGGCTTCTGTTACAAAATCCTTTATCTCTGCGCTGACGGGCATTGCCATCCGCGACGGCTATGTGCAGGGCGTTGACCAAAAGGTGGCGGATTTTTTCCCTGAGGCTGTCATCACGGAGGAAAGCAAGCGGGACATGACGATTGAGCACCTGCTTACGATGACCTCGGGGCTGCACGGCGACGCTGCGGGCGACGACTTCTGGGAAGAGGTTTATACCTCTGACAACCCCGGGAAAGTGGTGTTTGAGCTTGCGCAGACGGATTTGCCGGGTGAAAAATACAGCTATGACAGCATGGCGGTGAACCTGCTGGCCTTCTTGCTGGCGCGCGCCGTGGGGAAGGATTTGTTCAGCTACGCCAAGGAAGTGCTCTTCGAGCCGCTGGGCATGGATTCCGTTGTGTGGGGCGCAACCGACACCGGCTGGTACGAAGGCGGCTACGGGATCGATGTCACTCCGCGCGATATGCTGCGCTTCGGCTACCTTTACCTCAACCAGGGGCGCTGGAAGGACACGCAGATTCTTCCTGTGGAATGGGTGCTGCAAAGCCCGAGCAAGACACAAAATTTTTTGGGCTATGGCCGTCTGTTCTGGAACGAGCGCTTCAACAACTTCCAGGGATTTTATCAGGCAAACGGCGCCAACGGGCAGTTTATCAATATTTATCCTTCCCTTGATATGGTTGTGGTGCAGACGAGCAATACCCATTCGGATGTGCGGGATCTGCTGCTGTTCCCGCTGGTGCAGCTATGGGCACGGTGACTTTGCGTTTTTGTTTGCCGCGCATAAAAATTTGAAGAACATAGGAGGAAGATCGCATGGCATTATCTAAGCAGGAATGGATTGCGCTGGAAACCAAAGCGAACGAGCTTCGCAGCCTGTGCCTGGATACCACCCATTGGGCGGGCAGTGGGCACATCGGCGGCGGCTTGAGCGTGATGGATATGCTCACCATTCTTTACTACAAGTACCTTAGCATCGACCCTGCAAGGCCCGATTGGGAGGATCGTGACCGCTTCATCCTCAGCAAGGGGCACGCGGGGATCGCCTGGGCGCCGGTTCTTGTGAGCAAGGGCTTCAACGATGCGGAGCAGCTCAAGACCTTCAACCTCACCAATTCCAAGATGGGCATTCATCTGGATGCAAACAAGGTGGTGGGCGTGGATGCTTCCACCGGATCCTTGGGGCACGGGCTGCCCATCGCGGTGGGCACCGCGCTTGCGGCGAGGGTGCTGGGCAGGGATTATTGGACCTATTGCATCATGGGCGACGGCGAATGCGACGAGGGCGAAATTTGGGAAGCCGCGATGTCCGCCGCGCACTTCGGCGTAACCAACCTGATCAGCTTTGTTGACCGCAACAAATGCATGATTGACGGCGAAACCGAAAACGTGATGAAGCTGGAACCCTTTGCGGACAAATGGCGCGCCTTTGGCTTTATCGTGAAAGAGGTTGATGGGCAAAACCTGAACGAACTCAGCGAGGCGATTGATTTTGCCAAAGCGAACGAAACAAAGCAGCCTGTGGTGATTATCGCCAACACCGTCAAGGGGGCGGGCATTGCACACATTGAGGGCGATTACCGCTGGCATTACGGCGCTATGGACGAGGCAAGCTATAACAAGGGCAAGGAAAGCCTGGAAGCCTATTTTCAGGCTCGGCTTGCGCGCGCGGAAAAGGAGGGGAAATAAGATGGCAGGCGGATTGACTTATACCGCTGTGGAATCCACTGCGCTTTCCACAGCGGAATATTACGGCAGGGTTCTTTGTGAGCTGGGTGCGGAGCATCCCGAGATTGTCGCCCTTACAGCGGATCTGGGCAAATCGACCAAGATCGGTATGTTTGGCGAAGCGTTCCCGGAACGGTTTTTCAACGTCGGCATCGCGGAACAAAATATGTTCAGTATGGCGGCGGGCATGGCAAAGGCGGGCTGTGTTCCCTTTGTTTCAACCTTCTCTGTGTTTGCGGCGCTGCGCGCGGCGGATCAGGTGCACGCGGATATCTGCTACCAAAACGCAAATGTGAAGATCATCGCCACGCATGGCGGAACTTCCTTTGGGCAGGCCGGTTCCACACACCACGCCATCTGCGACCTGGCGGTGGAACGCGCCTTCCCCAATATGACCGTGATCGTTCCGGCGGACGGCATGGAAACCGTCAACGCCGTGCGCGCGGCATACGAAACCCCGGGTCCGTTTTATATCCGCATCAACCGTGGTTTTGACCGCGTGGTCTATGATTCCACGGACTATGGCTTCAAAATCGGCAAAGCGGTGCAGCTGCGCGAGGGCACGGACATCACCGTGATCGTTAACGGCTCCTGCGTGTTCCAGGCTTGCCAGGCGTCGGATTTTCTCAACAGCGCCGATGGTCTGAAGGTGCGCGTGCTCAACGTCCACAGCCTTAAGCCCCTGGATAAGGAAGCCATCCAAAAGGCGGTGCTGGATACCCGCCGCATCGTTGTTGCGGAGGATCACAACGTTATCGGCGGCTTGGGTTCCGCGGTTTCCGAGATCATTGCGGAGATGGGCAAGGGCTGCGCCTTCACCCGTTTGGGGCTTCAGGATCAATTTGCGCCCATCGGGCTGCATGAGGATATCATGAGCATTCTTGGGATTGATTCCAATGGGATCGCCGCAACCGTGCGCGAGGTGATGGGCAGGGACTTTGAGCAAGACGACGACTGGTCTGACGAGGTGTAGGAGGGGATCGGGAGAGCCGGCGTCTGCAAGAGTGCCTTTCAAGAATAATTTGCGCTTTGCGCACAGGGAAGGTATGGTTATATGATTCCGCAAGAGACACTGTTTAGCTGCAAAATCTTTTTGAACGCCGCATTGCCGCTGGTGAAGGTGATTGCGTCGGATATTCCGGCACTGGCGAAAAAGTTTGAGGGTGCGCATTGCGTATTTCAGGTGAGCGCCTTGGCGCCTGACGTTCCGGAGGGGAAGGTGGCGACGCATTTCACCGTCAACGACGGCGAATGGACGGTTTGCGCTGATAAGGTGACGAAGGAACCCCATGTGGAGCTGGAATTCAAGAGCATTGAGGCTTTTGTGGCATTTTTCAAGGGCAAGATGAGCCCCGCAACGCTGCCCAGGATGAAGGGCGCACTCAAGCACACGGGCATGTTTTTGGCGTTCATGCAGGTGTTGCTCAAAATGAGTTCCTTGCTGGGCGCTGCGGCGCCGCCTGCGGATGAGGCAACCAAGGCGCTCTTGGTAAAGAGCATGTTTTATCTGCTTTCCAGTGGCATTAGCTGCCTGAACAAAAACGGGCATACGGAAATCCACAGCTGGGCAGGCAAAAGCCCGGATCGCGTGTATAGCTGGGCGGTAAACGGACATCCGGAGGTGGCGGCCTATATCCGCGTCAAGGCGGGCAAGAGCCGCTCCGGGCGCGGGGAATACAAGCGCGCTATGCCGTTTTTTACCCTGCGCTTTGATTCGCTGGATAGCGCACTTGGCATTCTGCTGGATATTGATGACATGAT
>JAISQZ010000181.1 GCA_031273905.1 Oscillospiraceae bacterium
GTCTGCGCCGCTGCCGTCGGCATATACTTTGGAGCTACAGCGGCGACGAAAGAGCCGTCAGTCGTATACGGACATGCGCAGTATGTGATTGACATTGATGACCCGCGCGAAGTATCTGGTTTTGTGGATTTTGTGTTTGTGGGCAAGGTCGAAAAAGAAAATGGCATAAAATACGAGGCTGTATACAATCGGGAAACGGTCAGCGGCGCAAAGACAACCGGAAATCCTTACACCGGCTATGACATTACCGTTATGGAGAACGTGAAGGGTGACCTGAAAACCAACGATACAATGCTTTTCTGGAAATCGGGCGGTCTTTCGATGGATGGAAAGTATATCACCCTGCAAGAGGAGGACTTCTTGCCTGAAGCTGGGCAGGTGTATATGTTTTATGCAAACGCGTGGGAAGACGGCACGCTTAGAATCCTCGGCAAGGGCGGCAATGTGCAGCTTGCGGAATCCAGACCAGCGCAGCAGACGACCGGGCAAGGGAACTCCGCTTTGGTGCAGCAGGCCGCACAGAACGAACGGAATTCCGTTGCGCAATCACCCCTCTATCAAGAGCTGGTTGAAGCCTGCGAAAATGAAATCCCTTACCAGCGCGAACGCTTCACCGCCCCCGCCGCTTTGCTTGAAGCGCCCGCCGAATAGGTGTGCAAGCGCCGCCCTAAGTGCAACCCCCAAGCCCCCGCCCTGCTTTAAAGCGCAAGGCGGGGGCTGAAGTCTGCTATTTCTGGGGCTTGCAATGGATGAAAATTCATGCTATAATGATGCGCGGAAAAGAGGTGTGCGATGGAATTTTTGGCGCAAGCGGCAGCGCACTGGCTGGATCTTTTAACGGCTTTTTGTATGTCGATGCTGCCGGTGCTTGAATTGCGCGGCGGGATTGTCTTTGCCGCAGCGCGCGGGATCCCTTTTGTACTGGCGTTTTTGGTTTGTCTGTTGGGAAATATTTTGCCGATCCCCTTCATCCTGCTGTTTTTACGCAGGGTTTTCGCTTTTTTGGAGCGTTTCCGCTATACGGCGCGGTTGGTGCGATGGCTGGAGCGCAAGGCGCGCAAAAAAGAAGGAAAGCTCCAAAAGTATGAACTCTTAGGGCTTTTTTTACTGGTTGCGATTCCGTTGCCGGGCACCGGCGCTTGGACCGGTGCGCTGGTCGCGGTGGTGTTTGATATTCAGATCCGAAAATCCTTCCCGGTGATCGCCTTGGGCGTGCTGGCGGCGGGTTGCGTTATGGCGGCGCTTTCTTATCTGGCGCCGGATCTGTTCTTTTCATTCGCTTAGGGCGTGTTGGCACTGCCGCCTGGGGGCTTTTGATTCATCAACCCGGCGCGGCGCAGGAAGGAATGCGCTTTGCGCAGGATGCTCCTGTCGTTTTCGAACCGGAGGCTTTGCATTGCCTTTGTATAGTTGAGCCAAATATAATCCTCAATTTCATCCTCCTGGATGAGGGTTCTTTTATCGGTGGTTTCCGCCAAAAAGATGGTGACGCTTTTTTCTACCTTGCTTTGGATGACATATTCAGATTGGCAGGAAAAGCCCGGCAAAATCCGGATGTGCAGCCCTGTTTCCTCCAAAACCTCTCGCCGTGCGGTTTGCTCCGCACTTTCACCGTCCTCCACGTGCCCTTTGGGGAACCCCCAGTGTGCGCTGCGACGGTTTTTGATCAGCAAAAAGCGGATGTCCTCCTGTGCGCGGCGGAACACCAGCGCCCCGCAGGAACGCTCATAGAGGCAAGTGAAGCGGCAGCTTCCCGGCGGGAAGGCGAAAGCGACCGCGCGGCGGATTTGCCCAATGATGTAACGGCTTTTTTTGGGCGCTGCGACCGCATAGGTTTTGCCGTCCTTCGCATGGAGCAGGGCAATCACCCGTCCGTCAAAATTGCGCACCGGGTGATGGATGCCAACTACATAAACACCCTCCGGGCGGATCGCGCCTGGAAGGAAAGTGACAAGCTCCCCATAATTGAGTTCATATTCCGCATCCTCGCCACCCTGCGGGAAGGCTGTCCCCATCGGCTTAACCACGTGCACACGGACATATTTGCCCAGCAGCGTTTGCAGCCGAATGGCGGCGGTGCTTGCGTCGGTTTCCAACTGCGCCGAACCTCCAGGCAATCTAACTGAAACATCGTTCTCTGCTTATATTATACACCATGAAGTGCAAAAACACAAGAAATTTTTATATGATACCGAATTTTTTTCAGACCAGACCCACGGTGACGGCGAAAATCGCCTGCGCGGAAAAATATGGCAGCATAATCATGTAGGAAAGCGCGTTCTGCAGCGGCGTGATGCGTTGATTGCCAAATTTGCTAAGAAACAGCGAGAGATCCGAAATGACAAAAAAGATGCCCGGAAAAATCATCCATCTGCCGAGCGTGCCGCCTTGCAGCGCCAGGTTCAGCGTGGAGAGGAGCATCGCGCCCAGCATCAGGCCATAGGCCATCAGCGGGATCAGGTTTTTACCCAAATCCAAGATCCTGCAGCGCTGCAGCGCGAGGAAAAGCAAGGGCACAAAGGGGAGGAGCGCCAACAACCAAGGATGGAACCCGCCCAGCGGCAGCAGGAGGAGAACATAGAGCAGATGCCCGAAAAAAAACGACCCGCCGCCCAGCAAAAAGATGAAAGCGATATGTTCTTTTTTCAAAAAATAATCCAGCCCCAGCAAAACATCGCCCAGCAACCCCAGCAGCAGCGCAATCAGCAGCAACGCGGCGCGGGCGTTCATGCTTTCGCGCAGTGCGGCGGCATGGACACCCGTCACGCAAAAAAGCATTGAGGCCGTAAGCTTGAGGCTCAGCTGCGCTTTTTCCAGTTTTTTGTTGCGGCAGTAGGCGGTGGCAACGGAAGCGCAAACACAGGCGATCCCCAGCGCATAAAGAACGGTCAAATGAAACATCCTCCCGGAAAAAAATCAAACGCTCAAAAGCCCGGCATCCAGCACAAATTGGCTGCCGGTGGCATAGCGCGCACGGTCACTTGCAAGATAAAGCACAAGCTCCGCCACATCCTCCGGCTCGATCCAAGGAACGGGCTGCAAATTGCCCGCGGAACGCTCTGCGATTTCCAGCGGGGTGGCGCCCTCCAGCGCCGCAAGCCCGTCGTTCATCGGGGTGTTGACACCGGTGGGGTGAATGCTCAGCACACGGATGTTGTAAGGCGCAAGCTCAATCGCCCAAGCCTTCGTCAGGCCCGTCAGACCCCATTTGGAGGCGGTGTAATGCGAAAGGCGGTTGCCGCCGCGCAGCCCCATGACCGAGGAATTGTTGATGATCACACCGCTTTTCGCCGCCTTCATGTGCGGCACAATCCTCCTTGCCACATTGAAGGGTCCCTTGAGGTTGATGTCAATCATGGCGTCCCACTCGGCATCGGTCATCTTATCAAGTTCCGCATAGGCGCAAATGCCCGCATTGTTAAAGAGAATATCGATCCTGCCAAAGGCGGTGACCGCAGCGTCAACAGCGGCGGTGACGGCTTTGTCGTCGCGCACGTCGCCCAGCGCCAGAAGGCAGCGCACACCCAGCGCTTCAATCTCCCGCTGCAGCGAAAGCAATTCATCGCCCGCCCCTTCGGCATAGGCGGGGTATTCAATTTTTTTCGCGACGTCAAAGGCAACAATGCCCGCGCCCTCTTTTGCCAGCGCCAATGCGGTGGAGCGCCCCTGCCCGCGCGCCGCACCGGTGATAAAGGCGATTTTTCCATCAAACTGTCCCATAAAGCTGTGCTCCTATTCTTGGAATCTGCATCCGCAGGCCGCAACGTCATCTCATCCTAATTTTTATTGCGGGCTAATATTAATCAGACGGACGCGTCCGCCGGTATTGGTAAAGCACTTCGTCGAGCGGCACCTGTGCCACGGTGTTGAAGAGATTGGTGGCGGCCATTATCCCCGCAAACGAAAAGAGCGCAACGATCTGTTCCTCGGAATAACGCTGCTTGAGCGCCTCATAAACGGCGGGATCAATGTGATGCGGATCCTCCGAAATGGAAAATCCGAGATCCATCAGCAGCGATTCTTCCTCATTGAGCTGCGGCGCGTCCGGGTCGTCGCCGGAATCAATCAGGATTTTGCGGAAAAAGGTGGAGCAAACCAAGCAGCGATTCCCGGCGGAAATGGCGTAGGAATAAAGCGAAACCGCCCGCTGCCCGATGAATTCCTCCAGCAGCGCGGCGAGGGAATACCACTCCATGTAGACATCAAAGGCTTTTGGGCTGTGCAAAAGGGTGCGCTTCATATTGGTGATGCGCCCGTGCGCTGCAATCTGGTCCTCGAAGCGTGTGCGTTGCGCGGCATCGGCGTTTTCTTGCGCAATCATGGACAAATAGGGCATAGGAGGGATTCCTACCTTTCCTCTAGTATTTCGTCTATTCTAATGGATTGCGAAAGAAATGTCAAGCGCGGGGGAAAAATAATCGGGACGGTGGTGACGTGGCAACGGAGGGTTGTGTGCCCGCCAACACGGGGAAGCGGCTGTTTGCCGCGTGATATCCGCTTCCACGGCGCGGATTTTTTGGGGAATATCAAACAGCCCATGAAAAAGCTTGCGTTCCGACCTAAAAAAAGATAGAATATGCTTATAGAAAATTTGGGATTTTGGAGGAGATTTTCATGCCGTTCCAAACTGACTTTACCCGTCCGCTGCTCGTTGCCACAGATGAGGAGGAACGCTTCGCGGCGCGGATCCTTGCGGCGCAGCTGCAGCTTCGCAGCGGCATTTTGCCGGAAATTGCGCCTTCCCGCACACAGTCGCTGCCGGAAATTGTTCTTTGCCGGAATGTCTCCGCGCGGGACAAGGACGCCTATACCTTGCGGCAGGAGGGTGCCTGCTTTACGATCAGCGCCCAAAACCGGCGCGGGCTGCTCTATGGCGTGGGTCGTTTTTTGCGCAAGCTGGAACTGCGTGACGGAAAGATTGTGCTGGCGGCGGATCTTAGCGGAGATTACGCGCCGCGCAAGCGCATCCGCGGGCATCAGCTGGGCTACCGGGGCAATAACAATACCTATGATGCCTGGACACCGGAGGATTTCCGGCGTTATAGTCTGGAAATGATGTTTTTCGGCGCAAATATCTGCGAACATGTGCCGGATGAACACAACAACAGAAGCCCGCTGATGAAGCTTCCGCCAAACGAGATGCTCCTGCATGCCTGCGCCCTTGCGCAGGACTTGGATCTTGATTTAGGTCTGTGGTATCCAATCCGCAGCTGCGACGACGCGGCGGAGGCCGCCGAAGAGCGCAGGCGTGTTTTTGAGAGCCTGTCAAGGCTCGACATGGTGTTCATCCCCGGCGCGGATCCCGGCGATTTGCCGCCAGGAGCGCTGTTTGCCCGTGCGCAGGCTTATCGCAGGCTGCTCAAGGAAAGGCATCCGGAAGCGACGCTCTGGGTTTCCGCGCAGATGCCGCATAATGCGCCGGAATGGCCGCAGGAATTTGCCGCTGCGCTTGCAAAGCTGCCGGAAGAGCTGGACGGCGTGATCATCGGACCAAACCATGCCTTTGGCGTGGAGGAGCTGCGCCGCCTTGCGCCCTCGCGCTATGATTACCGGCTCTATCCGGATATTACGCACAATCTGCGCTGTGAATATCCTGTGCATTATGACCGGGAGGACTGGCATTTTGCGCTGGCTTCCACGTTGAGCCGCGAAAGCGTCAATCCGCGCCCGCAGGAATTTCGTGCGCTTCACCGTCAAACCCGCGGCTTTCTTTCCGGCTCGGTGTCCTATTCCGAGGGCGTGCACGACGACGTGAACAAGATGCTCTGGTCTGATTTGGATTATTTTGGCGAGGCAATGCCGCTGCGCGAAAGCCTTTGCGATTACGCCCGGCTGTTCTTTTTTGGATTGCCGCCGGAAAAAATTGCAGATGCCCTTTTGCAGATGGAACAGAACTGGGCGGGGGATCCCGCCGAAAACGCGGGCATTGACGCCTGCCTTGCGGTTTGGGAGGATCTGCTGGAGCGCTTCCCGGCGCAGCTGGAAAACTGGCGCTTTGGCTTGCATCTGTTCCGTGCGCGTTGCGACGCTTTTGTGCGCGGCAAGCGCCTGCACGAGCTTTCACTGCTTTCACGCGCAAGGGCGCTGCTGCTCAAAAACGCACCTGACCAAGCGCAAAAAATACTGCAAACGCCGCCGCCGGAGAAAATAACCGCTCTGCGCGCGGGACTGTTCCCTTTGGCGCAGCGCCTTTATGATCAGATAGGCATCCAGTTGGATGTGGAACACTTTGGAGGGGAATCCTGGGAACGCGGCGCGACGCTGGACACCATTGACCGCCCGGTCAGCGATTTGCCTTGGCTGCTCGGGCGGCTTGAGAAGGCGCGTGCACTGCCGCCGGCAGAGGGGCAGGCATTGCTGCGGCGCAGCCTGGCACGCAACCAAACCGCGCCGGACGAATTCTATTATTCCTTTGCGCTGCATGGCTGGGAAGCCTTGGGCTGCAAGCAGGAGGGCGAATTTTATCTCAATTTTCAGGGCGACCGCCCTTGCAATGACGGTCGCCTGCCAACCTGCCTGTTTCAGGTCTATGACCATTTCAGCCTGAAATGCCGCCTGGGCGGTTTTACGCCCGGGCAGGATTACTGCTTGCGCGTGACCTATTATAAAGAGGGAAACAGCGATTCCAAGGATTTTGTGATCACCGCCAACGGATACGAAATTTACCACGGCGCACCCTATGGCGGCAAAGAGGATCCCCTATTTGACGCGGAGCAGTTGGCGGAAAACTATCACAGCGCAAGCTATTTGCTGCCTGCCGCGGTGTTCGAAAACGGCTGCCTGGCGCTGGAATTCAGCGAAGCGCTTTCCGGGCTGATGCTCAGCGAGTTTTGGGTTCGTCGGGTTTCAGGATACGGCGCGTAAAATTACAAGCAAATTTGACCAAGCCGGGCGCGAAAAGCCTCTCGCAAATCCGCAAATCCATCTTGCGCAGGCAGCCCCTAGCCTCTGGCCTCCAGAAGGTATTCGTCATAGCTGGTTTTTTTGTCATAAAAGCTGCCCGGCGTCACATCAATGATGCGGTCCGCGATCGTTTGCACAAACTGATGGTCGTGGGAGGTGAAAATCACGCTTTCCGGGTATTTGGACAGCCCTTCGTTGAGCGACGCGATGGATTCCAAATCCAGATGGTTGGTCGGTTCGTCAAGAAGCAGCACATTCGCGCCGGAAAGCATCATCCTGCAAAGCATGCAGCGCACACGTTCGCCGCCGGAAAGCACCTTCGCTTTTTTGGCGGCTTCTTCGCCGGAAAAGAGCAGCCTGCCCAGCCAGCCGCGCACGTCGGTTTCGAAGATCAGGTTGGAATAACGGCGCACCCAGTCAACTAGGCTGTCTTCCACGCCGTCAAAAAAAGCGGAATTGTCGCTTGGAAAATAGGAACGCGCGGTGGTGACGCCCCATTTGACGGTGCCGGAATCTGGTTCAAGCTCTTCCGCAAGGAGCTTAAAGAGCGTGGTTTTCGCCACGGCATCCGTGCCAACAAGGGCGACCTTTTCGCGCGGCTGGATTGTAAAGCTGACGTGGTCAAGCACAAGGCGGTCGCCGACGGTTTTGCAAAGCTCCGTGACGGTGAGCAGCTCGTTGCCCACGCTGCGCTCCGGCTGGAAGGCGATATAGGGGAAGCGCCGGGTGGAAACGGGCATGTCCTCCAGCTTAAGGTTATCCAGAAGCTTTTTTCGGCTGGTTGCTTGCTTGGATTTTGAGGCGTTCGCACTGAAGCGCTGGATGAATTCCTGCAGTTCCTTGATTTTTTGTTCCGACTTTTTATTCTGCTCGCGCAGCTGGCGCTGGGCGATCTGTGTGTAGCTATACCAAAAATCGTAATTGCCCATGAACATGGTGATTTTGCCAAAATCAATGTCCACCGTATGGGTGCAGACCTGATTGAGGAAGTGGCGGTCGTGGCTGACGACGATGACGGTGCTTTCCAGATCCTGCAAAAATTCCTCCAGCCAGCGGATGGCCTCCACATTGAGGTGGTTGGTCGGCTCGTCCATCAGCAGGATATCCGGGTTTCCGAAGAGCGCCTGCGCAAGCAGGACTTTAACCTTGAGGTCGCTTGGCAGCTCGCGCATGGTCAGCGCCTGGTATTCGTTGGTGACACCCAGCCCGTTGAGCAGAATTTCGGCGTTGGATTCCGCGCTCCAGCCGTCCAT
>JAISQZ010000106.1 GCA_031273905.1 Oscillospiraceae bacterium
GCCGCACAAAGGCGCTGCGGCGGTTCGCGCGGCGCAGCGCCTCCAGAAAGCGGATTTCATCCTCGCATAAAAGGGCTTCCGGCGGGCATTGCTCCACAGGCAGTGCGCAGTAAGTGACCTGCATCCGCTGCTGCAGCCCCGCCGGAACCATCGCCCGGAATGCTTCGAACAGTGTGCAAAAGGTGCGTTGCTTCAGCCAGGACACAAGCTGTATCAGATCCTCCGGCAGCAGCGGCGTGTCATCCAACTGGCGCTGGATGCTTTTAATCCGCTGTCCCGGCGGCGCTTCCGCCAAAAAGGAAAGCACAACGCCGATGCGCAGATCCCGCGCTCCGTTGCCGAAGGGCACCATCACCCGGCAGCCTAGGTGCAAGCTATCCCGCAGCCCTTCCGGAATACGGTAACAGTAGGGCTGGTCAAAATGGAACGCCGCGCGTTCCACCGCCACCGCCGCGAAGGCATGCGCACCCTGCATCGCGTTCATCTCACATATCTTGGATTTCTTCTGACTCAATGATGGCGTATCGGCCCTCCACAAAGTCGTTGATCGCAAGCGTCACCGGTTTGCCGATCAGGCTGCGTTTTTCGGCCTCAGCACCCTCCAAGATTTCCCGCGCACGCTTGGAAACCGCCGTCACTAGGGTATAGCGGCTGGTATGCTTGCCTAGCACGTGGCGCATGTCAACATTCAGCATGATATAAAACCTCGCTTATCATATATTCTCGTCGGCAGGTTTTTTGGCGTTCCGCACGGATAATGGCGCGAAAATCACTTACCGCGTAATCGAGCACATCGTTGAGGATCAGGTAATCGTAATCCTTGGCGTGCGCCAGCTCCCCCTTGGCGATTTCCATGCGCCGGGCGATTTCCGCTTCGTCCTCACTTTCGCGTGCAAAAAGCCTTTGCGAAAGCGCTTCAAGCGAGGGCGGCAGCAAAAACACACTGACGCAATCGGGGTAAAGGCTGCGGATGCGCGCGGCACCCTCCACCTCAATTTTCAGTATGACCGTTTTGCCACGGGCAAGCCAGTCATCCACGGCATTTTTGGGAGTGCCGTAATAGTTGCCGTTATAGCAGGTGTATTCCAGGATTTCCTCATTGCACAGCTTTTCCTCGAAAAACGCGCGTCCCACAAAGGTATAATGCGTACCGTCAATTTCCCAAGGACGCCGCTTGCGCGTGGTAAGAGAAACGGAAAGCTCCAGATCGTCAACCAGCGAAGCCAGCTCCCCCAGAACCGTGTCCTTCCCCGAACCGGAGGGACCGGAAAGGACGATCAGCATCCCCTGCCTATTCATCCGCATGGCTGTCCTCCTCCGCTTCGTGTTCCGCCGGGTTTTCCCTGTGCAGGCGGTTTGCAATGGTTTCCGGTTGCAAATAGCTGAGCACGGTATGCCCGCTGTCGAGCAAAAGCACCGCGCGTGTGCGTCTGCCGTGGGAAGCGTCTATCAGCGTTCCGCTTGCCTTCGCCTCCTGCGCCATGCGCTTGACCGGCTGGGAATCCGGGTGCAATACCGACAGAATCCGCGCGGTGTTAAGCAAATTCCCAAAACCGATATTGACCAATTGCATCCAATGCATTCCCCTTATTCAATGTTTTGCACCTGCTCGCGGATCTTTTCCACGAGGGTCTTGATTTCTACCACGTGCCGCACAGTTTCAAGATCCTGCGCTTTGGAACCGACAGTGTTCGCCTCGCGGTTGATTTCCTGCACAAGGAAATCCAGCTTGCGCCCGATCGGTCCGGCGCTTTCAAAAAACTGTGCCAACTGTGCCAAATGGCTGCGCAGGCGGATAGTTTCCTCCGCCGTGGCGGTTTTATCGGCGAAGATTGCCGCTTCCGCCAGCAGGCGCTGTTCTTCCACCGAAGCGCCCTCCAGCAGCTCACGCATCCGCAAAAGCAGCTTTTCGCCATATTCCCGTACTATCTGCGGGGAACGCTCCTCCACAAAGCGCACATGGGCTAAAATTTCCTCCGCGCGTGCAAGGATATCTGCCCGCAGGCGTCCGCCCTCCGTTTCACGCATGGCAAGGAAGCCCGAAAGCGCCGCTTGCGCCGCCGCTCTGGTTACTTCCCAAACAGTCTCCTCGTCGGGCGCCTGTTTTATCACCTGGAACAATTCCGGCACGCGCAAAAGGCTGGAAACCGTAACGTCATTTTGCACGCCAAACTCCCGTTCCAGAAGCGCGAAAGCATCCAGATAGCCGCCAAGCAGGGAGGGCTGCAGCTTCACCGGCAACTCGGAATCCCGCAGGAATTCCAGTTGTATGCAACATTCCACCTTCCCGCGCGAAATGTGCGGCTGAAAAAAAGCCTTGAGCTTTTCCTCTAGGAAAGCGCAACCGCGCGGCGTACGCGCCGAAAACTCAAAATAGCGGTGGTTGACGCTTTTGATCTCGCAAATCGCGCGGTGATCCGGCAGAGCAAATTCCCCGCGTCCGTACCCGGTCATGCTGCGCACCATAGCGAATCCTCCCGCATTTTTTCACTGAATAGGCATGTCAGCTATTATAGCACAGAGCGTCGCTTTTGTCAAATCATCAAGCGGAAAAGCCACGGCTTCCGCATTTACTTTTTTTAAAAAAAGAAGCAGAAAAAGCTGGTAAAACATATAAGAATATG
>JAISQZ010000196.1 GCA_031273905.1 Oscillospiraceae bacterium
CATCCGGATGCCCATGAGCACCAGCATCTGCACCTGCTGCACATCATTGGTGCTGCGGGTGATGAGCGAGGCGGTGGAAAAGCGGTCAAGCTCATTTTTCGAAAAGAGCTGCACGCGCGCAAACACACTGCGGCGCATGTCCCGCGCAAGACCGGTGCTGATTCGTGCGGAAAGCAGGCTCACCGCCACCGCCGCCAAACCGATGCCAAGCGCCAGCAGAAGCATCCGTGCGCCCTCGCGGAAGATGTATTCCCGCTGGATGGCGCCGGTGTCCATCCCAAGCTCCTGATAAAACAGGCGGATCATCGCCGTGCCGACCTGGGAATAGAGCATGGAATCCAGTTCCTGCCCGCTTGCCGCTTTTATCTCCTCCGGGAGCTTGGGGTCAAGGCGCAGCAGAGCCGTAAGCGCGTAAAACTGCGCCGGCTCCACCTCCCGCAGATCCGCCGCCTGCGTTTGCGGCATCTGCTTTGCGGCTTGCGTCGCCTTGTTCATCAGGAAAAAGGCGGCGCGCCCGTAATATTCGCCAAGCGCGGAATCCGCCGCCGCTTGGGTTTTGACGGCAAGGCTGCCATCCGGCTGCGCTTCATAGGCCGCGCCAAAAACCGCCGCGTGTTCCGGGGGCATGAAAGCTTGCAGCGTCTGCATTCCCGCAGCGCTGAGACGTTTGGGGATGCTTTCCTCAAGACCGCCGCCCTGCAAGCCAACGGTGACGATATTGCTCATCAGGTTGGGCATTGTCAGTTCGCCGAAGGCTTGTCCCCAGAGCAGCGCCAGAGCCAGCACAACAATGAGCATATATGGCTTCAAATAGCGGAAGATGATTTTCATCTGAGCGGTGGTTCCTCCCTAGTTATGTTCACTTGGATGTTGGTCGTATTGAAAGTGGCATGTGGTTCATTCGCCCTGCGTCAGCCGCTGCGCCGCACGCACGCCCGACATGGCGTCCGGGCAATAGGCATCCGCGCCGATCTCATCCGCGTAGCGCTGCGTCAACACCGCACCGCCGACCAGGATGCGGCAAAAGGGCGCTTCCTCCCGCAGCAGGCGAATGGTTGCCTCCATGGCAGGCAGCGTTGTCGTCATCAGCGCGGAAAGCCCCGCCAGGGGCGCTTTATGCGCCAGAACCGCTTCCAGCACCGCCTGCGGCGGCACATCCCTGCCGAGATCAATGACATGGAAGTGATAGGTTTCCAGCAGCGTTTTGACGATGTTCTTGCCGATGTCGTGGATATCGCCCTGCACCGTGGCAAGGACGATGGTTCCCTTGGACGCTTCCTCTGTGCCGGAATTGCGGATGACCTCCTGCGCCAGCGCTAGGGCGGCTTTGGCGGCGGCGGCGCTTTGCATAAGCTGCGGCAGGAACAGCAGACCTGCGGCAAAGCGTTTCCCGGTCTCGTCCAATGCGGGAATAATTTCCCGCTGAATTACTTGCAGCGGCGGGATTTTTTTCAGCGCTTCCTCCGCCGCATGTTTTGCCGCGGCTTCGCTGCCCGCCAAAATGGCGCTGCCAAGACCGCCCGCGCCCTCATCTAAGGGGATGCACAAGCCGTTGCTGTGTCCCGCAGTGTCACTTGGGGCTGTGATACGGGGGCGGTTTGGGGCTTGGGCAACGCGGCGGCGTGAGCCAGATAATCCGCGCAGGAGGGATCCCGTTGCGAAAGCAGCATGTAGCTTCGGTAAGCGCTCATCATTGCTTCGGATTTTGGGTTCATGATCGCCGCGTCCAGCCCCGCTTGTAGCGCAAGGGTGAAAAACGCGGCATTGACTAACGCACGGTGCGGCAGCCCGAAAGAGATGTTTGAAACGCCAAGAATTGTATAGCCGCCAAAGCGAGCCTTGATCTGCCGCAGGGTTTCCAGCGTGACCAGCGCCGCGTCCGGTTCCGCGCTGACGGTCAGCGTCAGTGCGTCAATTAAGATATCCTCTTTGCCAAGCCCGTATTGCGCGGCGGCTGCGTAGATTTTTTCGGCAACGGCCAGTCGCCCCTCCACGCTTTTCGGGATGCCGCCTTCATCCAGCAGCAGTGCGACCGCGACCCCGCCGTATTTTTTCAACAGCGGGAACACCGCGTGCATGCTTGCCTGTTTGCCATTGACGGAATTGACCAGCACCTTGCCCTTTGCCCTGCGCAGCGCTGCGGCAAGGACTTCCGGATTGGCGCTGTCGATTTGCAGCGGAAGGGAAGAACAGGTCTCCACCGCTTCCATAGCCAGTAGCATGGTTTCGCCTTCCGGAATCCCCGGCAGACCGACGTTCAAATCAAGTGCGTGTGCGCCTGCGTCCCGCTGCTGCGCAGCTTCCTCCTGGAGGTAATCCCAATCCTCTTCGCGCAGCGCTGTTTGCAGGGCGGGTTTCCCTGTGGGATTGAGCCGTTCGCCGATGAGCGCCGGCACTTCGCCGAAGCGCAGTAGCTGCGTTTGGCTGCAAATTACAGGCAGCCTTGGCGCTTGAGGCGGTTTGGGCGCTTTGCCCGCAAGGCGCTGTGTGAGCGCCTGGATGTGCGCGGGCGTGGTGCCGCAGCAGCCGCCAAAAAGGGAGGCTCCCAGGGCGTGCAGGCGTTCCATCTGGGCGGCAAAAGCTTCCGGTGAAAGATCAAAGTAGGTTTTGCCCTCCCGCACCTGCGGCAGACCGGCATTTGGGTTTACAATCACAGGCAGATGCGTCGCGGCGAGGATTTGGGGCAGCACACGTTCCGCGCGCGCGGGGCCCGCGCCGCAATTGATTCCGAGCGCACAAACGCCAAGGCTTTCCAGCAGCACGGCGCAGGCAGCGGGATCAGCCCCGGTGAGCAGCCGCCCATTTTCTTCAAAAGTGAGCGTGCAAAGAACCGGAAGCTCCGGCGCCGCTTCCTTCGCGCCGAGGATGGCGGCCTTTGCTTCGTAGCCGTCGATCATGGTTTCAATCAGAATGCAGTCCGCGCCCTGCGCCGCGCCGATGGCGGCGCTTTCACGGAAGAGGGAAACCGCCTCCTCAAAGGCAAGATCCCCCAGCGGTTCCAGCAGCTTGCCGGAAGGTCCCAGATCCAGCGCGATCCAAGCGTCCGTTTCGCGCCCGGCGTTTTTTCGTGCTAGCTTGGCGTGGTCAAGCGCCGCAGTGATCACATCCTCCAGCGAGACACTGCCTCCCTTGGGGAACTTGAGCCGGTTCGCGCCGAAGGTGTTGGTTTTGATCAGCTGTGCCCCGGCCTCCAGATAATCCCGGTGCAGGCGCACGATTCTTTCCGGATGGCAAAGGTTCCAAAGCTCCGGGCGCTCCCCGGCGGTCAAGCCCTGGGCCTGCAAAACGGTACCGGTGCCACCGTCAAAAAACAGCGGTGCGGATTTGGTCAGCGCTGCCAGATCGAAAGGCATAAGCAATGCTCTCCTCAGTAATTGTAGTATCCCTTAATTATAAGCGCACCGTGCGGAAAAGTCAAATTTTTTTCAAGAGCTTGCTTTTTATTTTGAGAATCGAGTTTTACCAAAAATTGAAAAGAAAGTGAAACGGGGGAAACCGCGCGGCTCATTTTCCCTTTGTCCCGCTGCGGAGTTCCGCGCCGGCAAGGACATTTGTTTCAAAGGAAAACGCCAAGTCCTCCTCCTCCCGCTGCCGCTTAAAGGCAAGGCGGAGCATCTCATCCAGCAACGCGGTATAGGAAAGCCCCGCCGGTTCCCAGAGATAAAACGAAAGCGAACCGGGGATGGTATTGATTTCGTTGAGAAAAACCGCCCCGGTTTCTGCGTTGACCAAAAAATCAAT
>JAISQZ010000214.1 GCA_031273905.1 Oscillospiraceae bacterium
GGCATCAGCTCCGGCGTTTCGTCGCAGGCAAAGCCGAACATCAAGCCCTGGTCGCCCGCGCCGTTGGCGCACGCTTCCCCGTCGCCGCCCTGCTTTTGCTCAAAGGAATGGTCCACACCCAGCGCGATATCTGCTGATTGTTCGTCAATCGCGGTGACCACGGCGCAGGCGGCGCCGTCAAAGCCTTGGTTCGCGCCATTGTAGCCGATGTCCCGAAGCACCTGCCGCGCAATGCGGGGGATATCCACATAACAGCTCGTGCTGATTTCGCCCATGATCAGCACAAGACCCGTGGTGACGGCGCATTCGCAGGCGACGCGCCCCAAGGGATCCTGCGTGAGGATTGCGTCGAGCACCGCGTCGGAAATTTGGTCACAAACCTTATCGGGATGTCCCTCCGTCACGGATTCGGATGTGAATAACTTGCGGTTGCGGGTTGTCATAGCCGGTTTTCCTCCTCATTCAAAACAATATAAAAAGCACCCCGGCCAAACCGAAGCGTTTTTAGCGAAACCCTTATCTTTCGGTATACCCGCAGGATGAAGCACCTTGAACGCCTGCGCTCAGGTTGCCGGGCATCATCGAGCCTGTCCTCTCCGCCACTCTCAATAAGGTAAGTTATTTAATTTTGTATTATTTTAGCAGGTTGCGGGCGCTTTGTCAAGAGGGGCATTTTTGCGTTCACAACCCGCGCCCGTAAACGCTTGACTTCCGCCGCGGTTTGGGTTACAATACTGGGCGGCGGAGCACAAAAAACCGACCAAAACAAGGAGGAGCGGCTATGGTAATTGCGGCAGTGGGCAAAAATGGGACGGGGAAGGATTTTTTCCTGGAATATCTGGCAAAAAAATATGAGCTGCCCATGGTTTCCATCGGGGACATTGTGCGGGAGCTTGCGGCAAAGGACGGCTTGGAGCTAACGCGCGAAAACCTGCACAAGACCTCGCAGAAATACATGGGGCAGTTCGGGCAAACCTTTTTTCCGGAGCAGATCGTCAAAAAGATCCGCGAAAGCGCCGCGCCGGTCTATCTGGTCAGCGGCGTCCGTCCGCTTTCGGATGTGCAATTCCTTAAGGAGCGCTTTGGCAAAGATTTTTTGCTGGTGGATGTGGTCATTTCCGATGACGATGTGCGTTACGCCAGGATGCTCGCGCGCGCCTCGGACCGCGACGGCAAGAGCGTTGCGATGCTGCGGGAATATGACGCGGGGGAAGAAAACATCTTCCACACCTCCGAAAGCGAAAAGCTCGCGGACGTTACGCTGCTCAACGACGGCGGCGTGGAGGCGTTTTATGCCGCGATCGAAGGCTTTTATCAGGAATACGTGCGCTAAACAAGCCCCCTGCGGGGCAAAAAACAAAAAGCACAGGGTGCGCCGCGTAAGGCTGCGCCCTGTGCTTTTTGCCCGCGCGGCGGCATAATACGATCCCGCAACAAAAAACTGTCTCAAAAAGCTTGTCTGTATTTTCACAGCGGAATCGTATAAGCTACAGCGGCAGCAGCACGGCAAACTCGGTGTAGCTCGCGCCGTCGCTATCCGCTTTGATTTTTCCGCCGTGCATTTCCACTATCGTTTTCGCAAGATAAAGCCCCAGCCCCGCGCCCTTCACATCGTAGCTGCGTGAGCGGTCGGTCTTGTAAAAGCGCTCAAAGATGCGTGAAAGCTCCTCCGAAGCGACGCCCACCCCCGTGTTGCGCAGCCCGAAGCAAAAAAGACGCCCGGGCTTTTGCCCCTCCTGTTTTTCGGTGCGGTGGATCTGCACATAAAATTCAATGCGTTCCCCGGGCGGCGTGAACTTCACCGCGTTATCAATCAGGTTATAAAACACCTGGAACAGCATATCCCGGTCGCCCTTGAGCGTAATCGACTCCAGATGCTCCAAGCCTATCAGCTCAATTTGCTTTTGGTTGATCAGCCTCTCAAAAGAAAGCACCGTATGAAACAGCAGCTCGTTGATGTCGAATTCCGCCGGGTTGAGCTGCAATTCCCCCGCTTCAATTTTTGAAAGGTTGAGCATCCCCGTCACCAGGCGCGAAAGGCGCTTCACCTCCACGGAAACCACCTCCAGGTAACGCTTGTGCTCCTCTTTGGGGATGGTGCCGTCGAGCATCCCGTCAATGAAGCCGCCAATGGTGGTCATCGGGGTTTTCAGCTCATGCGAAACATTGGCGACAAAGCTGCGGCGGGAGCTTTCCAGCGTCGCCAGGCTGATGGCCATGTTGTTGAAGGCGGTCGCCAGATTGCCCAGCTCATCCTCGCCCTTGGTTTTGACGCGGTAGCTGAAATCGCCGCGGGCATATTGCTTCGTGGCGCGTACCATGTCCTGCACCGGGCGCACCAGGCGGTAGGAAATATAGTAAACCACCACAAAGGTGAGCGCCAGCACCACCAGCGCGGAAAGCAGGAACAACCGCATGATCCCGCCCAAGTTCTGAAACAGCCCGTCGCTCACCGGCTGCACCGCCATCACAAAGCCGGAAGCGACCCCGCCGCCGATCGA
>JAISQZ010000019.1 GCA_031273905.1 Oscillospiraceae bacterium
GCAGCCCCCGTCCACGTCCAGCAGCTCACCGCAGGCGTAAAGCCCCGGCGCCAAACGGGATTCCAGCGTGCGGGGATCGAACTGAGAGACCTCCGCGCCGCCCGCCGTCACCTGCGCCTGCGCAAAGCCGCGCGTCCCGTCAAGGGGGAAGGTGAAGCGCTTGACCGCCGCACAGAGCCGGCTGATTTCCCCGGTGGAAAGGGCGGCAATCGCCGCTTTCCCGATGCCGCTTTGGCGCAGAACCGCTTCGCCCACACGTCGCGGCAACAGACCGGCAAGGGCCTGCGCGGGCGAAAGCTCTGGGCAATCCTGGCAAAGCCGGATAAAAAAATGCTCCAGCGCGGGCAAGGCAAGCTCCGGGATAAGATCCAGCGCAAGCGTGCAGCCGGGTCGCGCGGCGCGGCTAAGCTCCATTGCGGCAATGCCGGAAATCCCGTCCTGCGCGAAGAGGATTTCCCCCTTTGCCCGGCATAGCGCCCTGCCCTGCGGATCCTCCAGCGCCGCGGCGCATTTGACGCGCAGCCCACGAAGCGGCGGCAGCAGCGGTGCGCTTGCTTTGAGCTGCACCAGTGCGGGGCGGGGCGGAAAGATCCGGTGCCCCAGCGCTTCGAGCAGGGCAAAGCCGGAGCCGTCCGAACCCTGCGCGGGCGCGGCGCAGCCCCCGGTGGCAAGGATCACCCGCGCGGCTTGAAGCGCCCCGTTGATCAAAAAGCCGCTCCCCCGCCGTTGCACAGTGGCTACGGGCTGGTCGCAGCACAGCTCAACGGAATGTCGCGCCACGCCCAAGCGCAGCGCATCCAACACAGAGGCGGCCGTATTGCTGCGCGGATAGAGCCTCCCTTCCCCGTCCTCCGCCAGCAGCAGCCCAAGGGAACGGAAGAAGCGTTCCGCTTCAAAAGCCCGCAGAGCCGGCAGGGCAAACGCCCGGTTGTGGTAAGGGTGAGCGGGGGCGCTGCGGTTGGAGAGGTTGCAGCGTCCGTTGCCCGTCGCAAGGAGCTTTTTCCCCGCGCGCGGCAGCCGTTCCAACAGCAGAATGCGCTGCCCGCCGCCCGGGGCGGTGCGTGCCGCAGCGATCGCCGCCGCCATACCGGAAGCCCCCGCGCCAATGACGGCGAGCGCGGCGCTGCCCGTCATGCGGTGAGCAGGCGTTTCACCGTGCGCAAGCCGCCCTTTGCCAGCGTATAAAGCGAACGCAGGCAATGCTCCTCATTGAAGAGCGAAACCATCGCCTCCGCCATTTCCCGGTTGATCATTCCGTGCGCCCATTCCGCCATGGTGCGGATGGGCATTTCCGTCACTCCGGCAAGCAGGGACTTCGGATCTCCCAAATCCTTAAGGACAATGCCGAGCAGGGGCAGGGAAAGGTTGATCGCCTTCATCGCCAGTCTGCCGGGCAGCCGCTGCGCGGATTCCTCCAGGGAGCTGTCCAGCGTAAGCCGGTGCCCCGGCTCAAAATACGCCGGCGGCAGGGGGAAGCCCAGCAGCGCTTCGAATTCCGCGTCCGTCACCCGCGTCAAATCCGCGTTCTGGTAGCTTGGGAAACGCGCCGCGTCATAGATGCTTGGCGCTTGCGCCGGGTTTTCCAGCTCCACGCAGGCGCTCAGGCGGATATCGCGGCTGGAAGCGGCGGCGTGGAGTGCATAGCTGCCGCTTTCGCAGTGCCAGCCCCGAAGCCCCGTGTGGTAATAGGCAAAGGCGGAAGCATCCAGTTCCATGCTCACACGGCGCTTTTCGCCCGCTTTGAGGAAGACCTTCGCAAAGCCCTTCAATTCCCGCTGTGCGCGGAAGGTTCCCGATTCCGGCGCTTCCACATAAAGCTGCACGATTTCCGCAGCGTCATAATCGCCGGTGTTTTCCACCGTCAGGCTGACGTTCAGGAGATCCCCGGGCCGGAAGGTCTTTGCGGAAAGCTTAAGATCGGAATATTGGAAGGTGGTATAGGTCAGACCGTGCCCGAAGGGGAAAAGCACCTCCTTTGCCGCCTTGTCATAATAGCGGTAGCCAACAAAGATGCTCTCGCGGTATTCCACGGTTTTGGGATTGCCCGGGAAATAATCGTAACAGGGCGTATCCTGCAAGGCGAGCGGGAAGGTTTCCGCCAGCTTGCCGCAGGGGCTGAAATCGCCATAAAGCAGATCCAACTGCGCTTCCCCCACCGTTTCGCCCGCCAGGTATGATTCCAGCACGGCGGCAACGTCGTTGATCCAGGGCATCCGCACCGGCGCCCCGTTGTGCAGCACCACCACGGTGTTGGGCTGCACCCGTGCCACCGCGCGGATCAGCTCGTTTTGGCAGGGGGGCAGCTCCAGGTGCTGCCGGTCGCTGCCCTCGCTTTCCATGGCGTCCGGCAAGCCCGCAAAGATCACCGCCACCTCGCAGCGCCCGGCGAGCGCTACCGCCCGCTGCAGCAGCACGGGGTTGCACGCATAATCCGCCGCGCCGAAGCCCTCGGCGTATTCCACGGAAAGATTGCCCCGCTGCATCGCCGCTTCCAGCGCGGAGACCACGTGGTAGGGATTGACGCGGGAGCTGCCGGCGCCCTGGTAACGCGGCTGCTTGGCAAAGCCCCCCAAAAAGGCTGTTTTCTGCTTTGCCTTGAGCGGCAGCACGCCGTTGTTTTTGAGCAGCACCATGCTCTCCCTCGCGAAGGTGCGCGCCTTTTGGTGCTCCGCGCACAGCTCCACAGGCTCTGCGTATTTGCTCTCGTCCGCCGCCTCGGCAAAACGGAACACAAAATCCAGCACGTTTTCACAGGCGGCATCCAGCGCCTCCGGACGCAGTGCGCCGCTTTCCAGGGCGTCGGTCAGCGCCTTGGTGTGCAAGTCGCCGGAATTGGGCATCTCCAAATCCAGCCCTGCGGCAACGCTTGCCGGGCGGTTGCTCACCGCGCCCCAGTCGGAAACCACAGCGCCCTTGAAGCCCCATTCCCCGCGCAGGATATCGCTGAGCAGCCGCTTGTTTTCGGAACAATAGGTTCCGCCCTCAAACAGGCGGTTATAGGCGCACATCACCGTGCCGGGCGCGGCGCGGCGAACCGTCTGCTCAAACGCGGGAAAATAAAGCTCGCGCAGCGCCCGCTCATCCACCACGGAATGCACCGTCATGCGGCGCTTTTCCTGGTTGTTCGCGGCAAAGTGCTTAATGCTCACGCTCACGCCCTTTGATTGCAGCCCCTGCGTATAGCTTACGGCCAGCTCAGCCGCCAGATAGGGATCCTCTGAAAAATATTCAAAGTTGCGCCCGCAAAGCGGTGAGCGCTTGATATTCACGGCGGGACCTAGCAGCATTGAAAGATGCGCCGCGCGGCATTCCTCGCCCAGGGTTTCTCCCAGTCGCCGCAGGACTGCGCGGTCAAAGGAAGCGGCGGTGCCCGCCGCCGTCGGGAAACAGACTGCTTGGACGCTTTTGCCCAGCCCCAGGGCGTTTGTCTGATCGGTCTGCTTGCGCAGCCCGTGCGGTCCGTCGCTCATCATGACGCTTGGAACCCCCAGGCGTTCGACGGGGAAGGTGTGCCAATAATCCGCGCCCGCAATCAACTGGAGCTTTTCCTCCGTTGTCAGCCGCTTTAAAACCGCCTTGCTTTGCTCGCTCATCGTGCCAGCCCCTTTCAAAAAATGTGAAACGCGAACGGATGCCCCGGACGAATGCCGCGCCCCTTACGCCGCCGCCATCAGCAGGGAGGTCAGCGCCGTCAGGGAGGACTCAAAGTAAAAATACCCATCCCCGTTCCCCTCAAAGACCTGCCCCTGCTCCGTCTCAGCGACCGCGAATAACAGCGCAAGCGCAAAGAACGCAATTGCCGCCAAAAAGATCACCACATTGAGGACAATCCCCGCAATGGCAAGCCCGCGGCCGCGCTCGCCCTTCTTTTTGCATTCCACTATGCCGATGATGCTCAGCACCAGCCCCGCAAAGGGCATCAGCGGGAACACGGTGAGCACAAAGCCCAAAATGGCAAAGAGGTTCCAGCCGGGCTGCGCCGGGGCGCCTTGCTGCACGTATGACGGCTGGCTGCGGGGCGGCGGGTATCCGGGCTGCTGCCCGGGCGGGTAATAATTTTGCCGCTGATATCCGGGCTGCTGCCCGGGCGGGTAATCATTTTGCCGCTGATATCCGTGCTGCTGCTCGGGCACAGCGGGTTCGGGCGCAGCGCGTTGCGGCGCCGCCGCCCCGCATTGCGGGCAGCTTTGTTCCTTCGGCTCCAGAAGGTAGCCGCAGTTCAAGCAATACATGGCAATCTTCCTCTCTCTTAACACAAAATTCTTCTAAGCTTTCGTTTTAAAGCGGCAGCGTGTTTTCCTTCACAACCTTGAGCACAAAATGCGTTTTGGTGGCAAGAACCCCCTTCACGCGCTTGATGCTGCGGTGGATGCCCTCCAGCGCACCGGAGGAACTGGTGACGACATAAAGCATAAAATCAAA
>JAISQZ010000201.1 GCA_031273905.1 Oscillospiraceae bacterium
ACAAAGCATCGCGAGGGGCTGTGCGCACTGCGCGGCTTCACCAAGGACGAAGCCGCCGCTGTGATTGATTGCTTTGAAGCGCTGCGCTGTTGCGCCCCGCCGGAGGTTTCGCTCTGCGCTTCGGACGAATTCTTCCTGCTCGCGCAGCGGGAAATCCCGGAAACGGAATATTACGGAGAATTCCGGCAGCTGGAAAACGGCGTGGGCATGTGGGCGCTGCTGCGTGGGGAGATGCGCACAGTGCTGGCGGACGAAGCGTTGCTGGAGGGGCTGCGGCGACGTTTCCCCCCGCAGGGTGAGCGTTGCGTCACCCTCGTCACCGGAAAAGCCGCCGAAGCGCTGCTGCGTTCCTTTGTTGACGAATGGCAAAAGTTGTGGTATAATTTAAAAATATCGCTGCGCGGGATTGAAAATCACTTTTTTGGCGAAGCCATCACGGTTGCGGGCTTGCTGACCGGGGCGGATATCGCCGCGCAGCTTGCGGGTCTGCCGTTGGGTGAGGAAGTCCTGCTGCCCGCCGCCTGCCTGCGCCACGAAGGGGATTTGACCTTGGACGGCATGACCCCGGCGGCGCTCAGCGAAGCCCTTGGCGTCCCCGTCCGCCTGGTTGAAAACAGCGCCCTGCCCCTGCTGCTTGCGGCGCTTGGAATTGAAGACAACGGAGAAATCACATGAAGCCAATCGTAGCCATTGTCGGCAGACCGAATGTCGGCAAATCCACCCTGTTTAATAAGCTGACGGGCACCCGCAGGGCGATTGTGGACGACAGCCCCGGCGTAACGCGCGACCGGCTCTATGGCGATTGCGAGTGGCTCAACCGCAGCTTTTTGCTGGTGGATACCGGCGGCATTGAGCCTTATGCGGAGGATATTATTCTTGCGCAGATGCGGCGGCAGGCGGCGCTTGCCATCGAAAGCGCGGATGCAATCATTTTTGTGACTGACCTGCGCAGCGGCGTGCTTGCCCACGACGAGGAGGTTGCCTCCATGCTGCTTAAAAGCGGCAAGCCGGTGTTGCTTTGCGTCAACAAATGTGACGGCGTGGGCGAAACCCCGCCGGAAATCTATGAATTTTACAAGCTTGGCATGGGCGACCCCTACCCCGTTTCCTCCGTGCACGGGCACGGCACCGGCGATCTGCTTGACGCGGTGCTGGAACACCTCCCCGCACAGGAGCAAGCGCCGGAGGAGCGCGATGTGATCCGCGTGGCGGTCATCGGCAAACCCAATGCGGGCAAATCCTCGCTGATCAACCGCCTGGCGGGGGAGGAACGCGTGATTGTCTCCGCCATCGCCGGCACCACGCGGGATGCAACCGATACCCTGATCGAAAATGGAAAAGGGCGCTTTTTGTTCATTGATACCGCCGGGCTGCGGCGCAAAAGCCGCGTGGACGAGCGCGTTGAGCATTATTCTGTGCTGCGCGCGCGCATGGCGGTGGAACGCGCCGAGGTCTGCGTGATCATGCTTGATGCGCAGGAGGGCTTCACCGAGCAGGATTCCAAGGTGGCGGGCTTTGCGCACGAAGCGGGCAAGGGCTGCGTTATCGCGGTGAATAAATGGGATGCCGTGGAAAAGGACGGCAAAACCATGGACGGCTTTCGCAAGGCGCTGATGCGGGATTTTTCCTTTATGTCCTATGCGCCGATCATTTTTATTTCCGCAAAAACAGGGCAGCGCATGGAACGGCTGTTGGAGTTGATCCGCTTTGCGGATGAACAAAACGCAATGCGCATTTCCACAGGCAAGCTCAACAGCCTGCTCGCAGACGCCACCGCCCGCGTGCAGCCGCCCACGGATAAGGGACGGCGGCTGAAAATCTATTATATAACGCAAAACGCCACCCGCCCGCCGAGCTTTGTCTGCTTTGTCAACCGCAAGGAGCTGTTCCACTACAGCTATCAGCGTTACCTGGAAAATCAGATCCGCGCGGTGTTCGGGCTGGAGGGCACACCGGTCAGGTTCATCATCCGGGAACGCAAACGAGAGGACACCTAGCGCTGCCCGAAACACTCCGAGAAAGGGAACAGGCAATTGTACTACTTTTTATCTTATATGGCGCATATCCTGTTTTTGTGCGCGGCGGCGTTCCCGCTCTTCATCGGCAGGGGCTTGTTTGCGCAAATCAAGCGCAAGCACGGGGAGAAAGCATGATCATTTTGGGGATTGATCCCGGCTACGCGATTGTCGGCGCGGGGGTTTTGGAATACCGCAATAACCAGTTCCGCCTGCTCGAAGCCAAGGCGGTCACCACCACGCCGGATATGGCGTTCCCGCAGCGCCTGCTGGCAATCCATCAAGGCATCAGCGAGCTGATCGCGCAATTCCGGCCCCAGGCGATGGCCATCGAAAGGCTCTTCTTTAACACCAACGCCACTACGGCAATGGACGTCAGCCATGCGCGAGGTGTGATCCTGCTTTCTGCGGCGCAGCAAAATGTGCCAAGCTATGAATACACGCCCTTGCAGGTCAAGCAGAGCGTGGTGGGGTACGGGCGCGCGGAAAAGCAGCAGGTGCAGGAAATGATAAGGCTGCTGCTGCACCTGAACGCCTGCCCCAAGCCGGACGATGTGGCGGATGCCCTGGCGATTGCGGTTTGCCACGCCCACGGCGCGGGTTCCCGCTTTGTGGGCAGAAGCTAGGGAGCGCCGATAGTGCCGCGCAACGTCCTTTTCGGGGCGGATTTCGCGCCAAATCTTGTCAAATTTTCCTGCGATACGCCGGGGGGAGGGTTCGGTTTGACGGTCGGGCGACCGAAGCTTCGTCCGGAAGACCTTGCGGCGCAATTCATACGACCAATCAAAGGGCGCCGGCGCATTAGACCGGCAGCTTGGAGGAATGACATGCTTTACAGCCTAACGGGTACCGTGGTTCACATCGAAGAAGCCATGCTTGCCGTGGATTGCGGCGGCGTGGCGTTCGCCTGTGCGGCATCGGCGCACACCCTGCGCGGCGTTGGCGGCGTAGGGGAGCGCGTAACGCTGCTGACGCATTTCGTCGTCCGCGAGGACGCGATGGAGCTTTATGCTTTTACGCAAAAGGCGGAGCTTGCCTGCTTCCGGCAGTTGATCAATGTTACGGGCGTGGGTCCAAAAGCGGCGCTGGCGCTGCTTTCCGCCTTCACGCCGGAGCAGCTTGCCTTTTTGGTTGCTTCCGGGGACGCCAAGGGCATCACCCGCGCACAGGGCGTAGGTCCCAAGCTGGCGCAGCGCATTGCGCTGGAGCTCAAGGACAAATTGCAGCCCTTTTCTGGCAACGCGCCTGCCGCAAAGGGCGGATTTTCGCCCGGGAACGCAGGCGCCGAGGGCGAAGCCCTGGCCGCCCTGCTTGCCCTGGGCTATACCCAAGCGGAAGCAGTGCTTGCCCTGCGGGGCTTAGAGGGCGGCTTGAACACACAGGAACAAATCAAGCAGGCGCTCAAGCGCCTGACGCAAAATTAGCGGCGGGGGAGGATGCGTATGAATCATGAGGAGCGACCCGTTTCGCCGGAGCTGACGCAGCCGGATCAGGAGATTGAGCTGACGCTGCGCCCAAAAACGCTCAAGGAATACATCGGGCAGGAAAAGGTGAAGGAAAACCTTGCCGTATATATCGAAGCGGCGCGCGGACGCGGCGAAGCGCTGGATCACGCGCTGCTGTATGGTCCGCCGGGTTTGGGAAAAACAACTCTGGCGGGGATCATCGCCAACGAGCTGTGCGTCAATTTCCGCGTCACCTCCGGCCCCGCCATCGAAAAGCCCGGGGATTTGGCGGCTTTGCTGACCAACCTCAACGAGGGCGACGTGCTGTTCATTGATGAAATTCACCGTCTTTCCCGCGCGGTTGAAGAGGTGCTCTATCCCGCGCTGGAGGATAACGTGCTGGATATCATCATCGGCAAGGGGCCGTCCGCACGCTCCATCCGGCTGGATCTGCCGCACTTCACGCTGGTGGGGGCCACAACGCGGGCGGGGCAGCTCAGTGCGCCGCTGCGCGACCGCTTCGGCATCATCCTGCGACTGGAACTGTATAAGCCGGAAGAGCTTGGGCAGATTGTCCGCCGCAGCGCGGGGATACTCGGCATCGCCATCGATCAGGACGGTCCCCTGGAACTGGCCTCCCGCTCCCGCGGCACGCCGCGCATCGCCAACCGACTGCTCAAGCGCACACGAGATTTTGCGCAGGTGACCGGCGATGGCGCCATCACCTGCCAAAGCGCACAGACGGCGCTTTGCAGCATGGAAATTGACGAGCTGGGGCTGGATCTGATCGACCGCCGCCTGCTGCAAATCATGATTGAGCAATATGGCGGCGGACCCGTGGGTCTGGAGACTTTGGCGGCAGCCGTCGGCGAGGAAGCCGTGACGATTGAGGACGTTTATGAGCCGTATTTGATGCAGATCGGCTATCTGGGCAGGACGCCGCGCGGCAGGGTTGCAACCCCCGCCGCCTATGCGCACCTGGGGCTGACGATGCGCAGCGAACAACTGACCATGGGCAATGAACAATTGACAATCTGAAGACAGATTTTCACAGTCAGGGAGGATTTTTGATGGGTCGTTTATTCGGCACAGACGGCATCCGGGGCATTGCGAACACAGAGCTTAGCTGCGAGCTTGCGCTGCGGCTCGGGCGTGCCGCCGCAAAGGCGATGCCGGGGCTGCATCCGGCGGAAAACGGCCGGCGCGCGCGGATTTTAATCGGCATGGATACCCGGGCATCCTCCGCCATGCTTGCAAGCGCCTTGGCGGCGGGGTTCAATTCCGCCGGTGTGGACGTTATATGCGCCGGTGTAACGCCAACCCCCGCTGCGGCACATTTGATTTCCCGCTGGCACTGCGGCGGCGGCGCGATGGTTTCCGCTTCGCACAATCCCTGTGAATACAACGGCATCAAACTGTTCCAGGCAAACGGCTTCAAGCTGCCGGACGCGCTGGAGGAACAGATCGAAGCGCTCCTTCTGGACGAGACGGAGCTGCCGCCCGGGCTGACCGGCGGGCAGGTGGGCCGTGCGCAAGCCAGGGAAGAGGAGGCGCTTGCGGTCTATCTGCATCACCTGTGCGCCACCGTGCCAAGCGATTTGGCGGCAGGGCTGCGTGCGCAGGGCATCATCCGGCGCGTTGCGCTGGACTGCGCCAACGGCGCGGCAAGCATGACCGCGCAAAAGCTTTTTTTTGATCTGCTGGGCTTTGAAGGGGATATGATCTCCTTTTCACCCGATGGCGAAAACATCAACGCCGGCTGCGGTTCCACCCACGTGGAGCGCTTGCGGGATTTTGTGCGCAGCGGTGGTTATGACGCCGGCTTTGCCTTTGACGGCGATGCGGATCGCGTGCTCGCCGTGGATGAAACCGGCGCCCTGGTGGATGGCGACAAAATCATCGCCGTTTGCGCCAAGCAGATGCAGCGCGAGGGCAAGCTGCGCCGCGGCAGCGCGGTGGTCACGGTCATGAGCAATCTTGGCTTCCACGCCTTTTGCCGCAAAAACGGCATCGCCTGCGAGGTCACCGGCGTGGGCGACCGCTATGTCCTTGAACGCATGAACGAAAAGGGCTTCAACCTGGGCGGCGAGCAATCCGGGCACATCATTTTTTCGGATCACGCCTCCACCGGGGATGGGCAACTGACCGCCCTGCAGCTTCTGGATACCGTGCGCAAGGCGGGCAAGCCGCTTTCCACCCTGGCAAACGAAATGGAGCTATTTCCGCAGGTGCTGGTCAACGTGCGGGTTTCCAGCCTTGGCAAGCTGCGCTGCGCTTCCGATGCGGATGTCCGGGCGGCCGTCACGCGGGCGGAAGCGGAGCTGGGCGAGGAAGGGCGCGTGCTGGTCAGGGTTTCCGGCACGGAGCCGCTGGTGCGCGTAATGCTGGAGGGCAAGGACGCGGCACGCATACAGGTCTTGGCGGAGGAAATCGCCGGCGTAATAAGCGAACGGCTGCTTTGACAGCGGATAGGTTTGGAGGACGGCATTGCGGATAGCGGATCATTGGCAGGATTATGAATTATTGGATTGCTCCAACGGCGAGCGCCTGGAACGCTGGGACAAGCTGCTGCTGATCCGTCCGGATCCGCAGGTGATTTGGCGCGGCGAGGCGCAGGCTTTGCCGCAGTGGCGCGGTGCACACGCGCACTACCACCGCAGCAGCAGCGGCGGCGGGCAGTGGCGGCAGCTGCGCCCCTTGCCGGAACAGTGGCGCATCCGCTATGGCGGATTGTCGTTTTGCTGCAAGCTGATGGGCTTCAAGCACACGGGGCTGTTCCCGGAGCAGGCGGTCAACTGGGCGCTGTTGCAGGAACGCATCCGCGCGGCAAAGCGCCCGGTGAAGGTGCTCAACCTGTTTGCCTATACCGGCGGCGCAACGCTGGCCTGCCTGGAAGCGGGCGCCGCCGTCACCCATGTGGACGCTTCACGCGGGATGGTGCAGCGGGCGAAGGAAAACGCGCTGGCAAGCGGTCTGGCGGATCGTCCCGTCCGTTGGATTGTGGAGGATTGCGTCAAATTTGCCCAGCGGGAAATCCGGCGCGGGAATACTTACGACATTCTCCTGCTTGACCCGCCCTCCTACGGGCGCGGACCAAACGGCGAGGTTTGGCAGCTGGCGGCGGAATTGGACGGCTTCATTGCGCTTTGCGCCCGGCTGCTGGGCCGTGACGCGCTGTTGCTGCTGCTCAACACCTATTCCGCGGAATTTTCGCCCGCAGTTTCGCAATATCTTTTGGCAAAGCACCTTCTGCCGGAGCGCGGCGGCGGCGTAACCTGCGACGAAATCGCTTTGCCGGTCACGGCTTCCGGCTTGGCGCTGCCCTGCGGCTCCACCGCGATTTGGGAGACCGGACTTTAGCGAGCCTGCGGATACGGGTTTTAAACTTTAGAATAGGAAACATTGCCTCATGCCAAGTCCTTTGATTGAATTTCAGAATGTCAGCTTCACCTACGGCGGGGAGGAGGGGGAACCGGTTCCGGCTGTGCGGGAGCTTTCCTTCGCCGTCCCGCGCGGGGAATTCGTCGCGGTTTTGGGTCACAACGGTTCCGGAAAATCCACCGCCGCAAAGCTTTGCAACGGGTTGCTTTTGCCCACCGAAGGGAAAGTGCTCGTTGATGGTCTTGATACCGCCGATGAAGCGCAGCTCTTCGACATCCGCCGCCGGGTGGGGATTGTTTTCCAAAACCCGGATAACCAGATCATCGCGGCAATCATTGAAGATGACGTCGCCTTCGGGCCCGAGAACCTCAATGTACCCCCGGCGGAAATCCGCACGCGCGTGGATGAAGCGCTCAAGGCGGTCGGCATGTTTGAGCACCGTCTGGCGGAACCGCACAAGCTTTCCGGCGGGCAAAAGCAGCGCGTCGCCATTGCGGGGATTCTCGCCATGCGCAACGACGCGATTGTCTTCGACGAAGCCACGGCAATGCTTGACCCGCGCGGACGGCGCGAGGTAATGGACGCGGTGCTGCGCCTCAACCGGGAACAGGGGATTACCGTGCTGTTCATCACGCATTTTATGGAAGAGGCCGTGCTTGCCGACCGCGTGCTCGTGATGGACGAAGGGCGGCTGCTTTTGGACGGCACGCCGCAGGCGGTGTTTGCGCAGCAAAACGCGTTGCGTGCCGCCGGGCTGGAATTACCGATCCCCGCCCTGTTTGCGCAGAAGCTGCGGGCACATTTCCCCGCCCTGCCAGAGGATATTTTGACGGAAGAGGACTGTGCGCGGGCGATTTTTCGCCTGTTTGCGCAAAAAGGGGGGAACGCACAATGAGCAGTGTGATTGAATGCGACAAGCTTTGCTTTCGCTACCCCAACACGGCAAAAACCGCCCCTCCTGCGCTGGAGCAGGTGAAGCTTACGGTGGAGCGCGGGGAGCTGCTCGCAATCATCGGACACACAGGCTCCGGCAAAAGCACCCTGGTGCAGCAGCTCAACGCGCTGCTTAAGCCGACGCAGGGCACTGTTTTTGTGGACGGAAAAAACATCTGGGAAAACAAAAAAACCGTGCGCGAGGCGCGCTTTTTGGTCGGGCTTTGCTTTCAGTACCCGGAATACCAGCTCTTTGAGGAAACGGTGGAAAAGGACATCGCCTTCGGTCCCAAAAACATGGGGCTGGAAGCGGATGAAATCAAACGCCGGGTATGCCGCGCCGCGGAGTTGGTGGGTCTGGATAAGCTTTTGCTGAAAAAATCACCCTTCGACCTTTCGGGCGGCGAAAAGCGCCGCGCCGCGATTGCAGGCGTGATGGCGATGGAGCCGCAGGTAATTGTCTTCGACGAGCCGACGGCAGGCCTGGATCCGCGCGGAAAGGAGCACATCCTGCAAATGCTGCTGCGCTGCCGCGCGGAGACGAAGAGGACAATCCTCCTTATTTCCCACAACATGGAAGACGTAGCGCGGCTGGCGGATCGCGTACTGGTCATGCACCAGGGCAAGGCCGCCATGCACGGCACAGTGGAGCAGATATTTGCCCGCGCGGAGGAATTGACCGAAATGGGCTTAACCGTCCCGTGCGTCACACGCATCTTTTTGGCGCTGCGGCGCATGGGGCTGGCGGTTCCGCCGGGGATATTCACCCTGGAGCAAGGGCTGCGGGAATTGCTTCGCCTGGCCGCGGAAAGTGGGTGTGCGCTGTGATCAAAGAAATCACCATCGGGCAATATTACGCCGGCTCTTCCCCCCTGCACCGCATGGATGCCCGCATGAAGCTGTTGCTGACGCTTGCTTTCATGGTTGTAATCTTCCTCTGCAAAAATTTCTTTTCCTTGGGGCTGTTGGCGGCATGCGCCGCTGTGCTCGCCTTGCTTTCCCGCGTGCCCGGGGGGATGCTGCTGCGCTCCTTCCGACCGATCCTGATGCTCGTCGTATTCACAAGCGTCCTCAATCTGCTCTATACCAACGGGGCGGATACCCATCCACTGCTGGAACTGCCCGTGTGGCGCTGGACACTTGTTATCACGCGTGAGGGGCTGTTCATTGCCGTTTTTACCACCGTGCGCATCCTCTGCCTGATCCTCGTCAGTTCCCTGCTCACCTACACCACAACGCCTTCAATGCTCACCACCGGGCTGGAGCGCCTGCTTTCCCCTTTGGCAAGGCTGCGTGTGCCGGTTTCGGTTTTCGCGATGATGATGACCCTTGCGCTGCGCTTTGTCCCCACCCTGATTGAAGAAACCGACCGGATCATGAGCGCACAAAAATCGCGCGGCTCCAACCTGGAAACCGGCAGCCTGCTCAAACGGATCAAGGCCTTTGTGCCAGTGCTCGTGCCGCTGTTTGTTTCCGCTTTCCGCAGGGCGGCGGAGCTTGCCTACGCCATGGAAAGCCGCTGCTACACAGGCTCCGGCACACGCACCAGCCTTAAGCAGCTCAGGCTGCGTCTGCCCGATTACCTTGCCGCCTTCTGCCTTTTGCTGGTGATGGCGGGGGTTGTGGCGCTTAACAGGTTTTTTACGGCGGTGATTTAGCGCCGGCGGCAGTGTTGGCACGGCCTGATCATAACGCGGGATTCCCCAGAACCCTGGCGGCGTTCCCCCAAAACAACGCCTCCCGGGTTGCTTCGTCCAGCCCCAGACATGCCAGCGCCTGATTGAGCGCCGGCATTTTTTCCATCCCGGCAAGACTTTTATGGAGGCTTGCGCCGTCAAAATCGCTGCCAAGCGCAAGATGCCGCGCACCGCCAAGCGCAAGCAGCTGCGAGATGTGCCGGAAGACTGCGTCCGCAGTTCCCGCGCCGCCCAAGAACGCGGGATAAAGATTCACACCGACCAGACCGCCTGCGGCGAAGATGGCTCTGAGCTGCGCATCGTCCAAATTCCGCCGGTGCGGCTGGATTGCCGCGCAATTGGAATGGCTTGCCAAAAAGGGCAGGCGGCGGGTGGCGGGCTGCGCCGCCCAAAGCGCCGCGACATCCCAGAACCCCGCCTCGTTCAGGTGGGAGACATCCGGCAAAATGCCTGCGGCAAACAGGCGGCGCACCGTTTCCTTCCCGGCAGGCTTCAAGCCGCGTTTTGGATCGCAGTCGGCGCCGCTGCCAAGCTCGTTTTCACCGTTCCAGGTCAGCGACGCCATGCGGATACGGCTTTGCGCCAAAAAATCCACCTGCGATGGATCGCCGCAAAGGGCGCAGCCGTTTTCCAGCGCCAGGAGCGCCGCGCAGCCGTTCCGCGCAAGCGCAGCCGCGCAGCGCGTATGATAGAATTCCAGCACGCGCCGCAGGTAATCCGCCGCCGCCGCGCCGCGCAGTCGATCCGGCACAAAGATGGCAAAAACCTGCGCCCACCGTTTGAAAATCCGACCCTTCCGCAGTGAAATGTGCCCGGAAAAATCCTCAAAGGGCACACCCTGCTGATAGCACTCCGTCAAACTATCGCAATGTAAATCGAAAAAACGCAAAGAAATGCACCTTCCCTCTTGACAAAATATGAGCAAGCTGTTAATATTTTAATGCAAAACATAACACTTTTGGAAAGGGGCAACAATATGGAATTTCTTATCGCCTTCGCCGGTTCGATCTATGAAGGGCTGAGGAGCATCTTTGACATGATCCTTCAAATTGAGCCGGATGCAGAACTCGCAAACATTTTCGATGCGATTCTTGGTCTGTTCAAGTAAACGCAGGTACAGATGAAGAGCGGTGCGCCGGGCGAATTGCGTTCGGTGTGCCGCTCTTGTATATACATATACATATTACTCCACAGGTAAAGTCTTGCCAATTTGGGCGCAGGATTGCGTCAAAAAGACAAGCGATAAAGGCAGGACGTTGCTTGCAGAGTAAATATATGCCCTATTCCCGCCTAAAATGCGCCGCGACCGCTTTTGCGGCGGCTTCGTTCATTCCCTTCGCCGCAGCAAGCTGTTCCACCGTTGCTTCGCCGATTGCGCGCAGCGTTTTGAATTCCCGCAGCAGGGCGGCTGCCCGCGCTTCGCCGATGCCGGGGATTTCCGTCAGACCGGAGGTCAAGCCGCGCTTTTGGTGTTTTTTGTGGTGGTAAGCAATGGCGAAGCGGTGCGCCTCATCCTGGATTGCCGTTACCAGCGCAAAGGCCTGACGCGCGGCGTTCAGCGCAAGTTCCCGACCCTGCGCATTGCCGGCGGCAATTGCCCGGGTGCGGTGGCGGCTATCCTTCACCATGCCAAAGAGGGGGATTTGCAGCCCGAATTCCCGCAGCACCGGTTCCGCAGCGTGCACCTGCCCAAGCCCGCCGTCCAGCAGGATCAGGTTCGGCAGCCTGCCAAAGCCCTCGCCGCTTTCCCGTTCCGCTTGCCAGCGGGCGAAGCGGCGG